>DAHVVW010000009.1 GCA_027357125.1 Clostridiales bacterium | reverse complement strand
GCAGCTACCCGCTTTTGTGCATATTTCCATAGCAATCATCGGGGCAGCTGTTGCCGGGTTGCTCTGGGCAGCTATTCCGGCTGTGCTCAAAGTGAAATCCGGTGTCCATGAAGTGATATCGACGATTATGCTCAATTATGTGGCCTATGCCCTAACTGCTTATTTGACGGTGCATGTTTACAATGAGCCGGGGGCAGCTGCCCAAACATTTAAAGTTGAGGCTAGTGCCGTATTGCCTCCGCTTTTGCCGCCAAGCCAGTTGAATGCCGGGTTTATGCTCGCGTTGCTTTTAGCTGCAATGGCTTGGATCTTCCTTTTTTACACTCCGTGGGGTTATAACCTTAGAGTTACCGGCCTTAACCCCTTTGCTGCACGTTATGCGGGAATTCGCAGCTGGCGAGTCGTCTTGCTGGCCATGCTGGTCAGTGGCGCGATTGCCGGAATTATGGGTGCAGAACGCTCTCTGGGTGTATACCAGCGATTTATTAACTCTTTTTCTCCAGGTTATGGGTTTACGGCTATTGCTGTGGCTCTTTTAGGGCAGAACAACCCGCTGGGGATTATTCCCGCTGCTATTCTCTTCGGGGCTTTGGAGAGCGGGGGATCGGCTATGTCGCTTCAAGTTAACGTACCACGTGAGCTGGGCTTAATTTTAGAAGCCTTGATTATCGTATTTATTGCCGCCGAACATTTTTTCCGGGAGCGCTTGCTTTCTGTGGCAAAGGGGGATAAAAGATGATTAGCTTTATGTCTGATGGGATTATTCAGGCTACGATCGCTATTGCCACACCGCTTTTTATTGGCGCTCTCGGTGGAATATTCAACGAACGGGTCGGAGTTGTCAATGTGGGTTTAGATGGGATCATGTTATCCGGTGCTTTTGCCGCTGCCGTAACATCCTACTTTACTCAGTCTGCCTGGCTGGGCATCCTGGCGTCCCTAGCCGTCGGTGCTTTGCTTGGGCTGCTTCATGCCGGCATATGTGTGGGATTTAAGGCTGATCATGTAATCAGCGGCGTTGCGATCAACATCCTCGCCTCAAGTTTGACCGTTTTCCTCTTGCAGTATATGTTTCATAATAAGGGACAATCCCCATCCAGCCCCCAAATTGGCCAGTTTTCCACTTTGAGTTCGTTACCGGTGATTGGCTCGATTTTGAACAATATGAGTTATCTCACGGTGATTGGCTTGGCGCTCATAATTTTCAGCCATATTTTTCTCTATCATACGAAAACCGGCCTGCGCTTGCGGTCCGTGGGAGAAAATCCCTATGCCGCGCAATCTTTGGGCATACCTGTGCAGAAGTATATGTATTTAAGCGTGATTGTCGGCTGCGCCTTGGCAGGATTGGCGGGTTCGTTTCTTTCGATTGGCATGCTGAATGTGTTTACGAAAAATATGACGGCTGGACGAGGATATATTGCCCTTGCTGCCATGATTTTCGGGCGCTGGACGCCGTTTGGTTCTCTGGGGGCATCAGTCCTTTTCGGCTATGTTCTGGCTTGGCAAATGAATGCCCAAGGGCTCCGGATACCGGCACAGTTCGTCGAAACAATTCCCTATTTAGCAACTCTGATCATTCTGGCATTTGTGGCAAAAAGGGCACGAGGGCCTGCGCATGATGGTAAAATATTCTCGCTGGGCGAGCATTAAAAAACTTGATGACCGAAAGTCGTTAGCTGACTGACACCAAAGTGGAGGTAGTAAAAATGAGTACATTAAACAAAGCAGAAGCCACGCTGGGGAAAATACAGTATCATGTTCGGGTTAAACCCGGAGATGTCGGTAAATATATTTTATTGCCCGGCGACCCTGCCCGGGCCGATCGGGTGGCCAAATACCTGGACAACCCGGAGCTGATCGCTCATAACCGCGAGTATCGTACTTTCTCCGGGACTTATAAAGGCGTTAAAGTTAGCGTTACCTCAACCGGCATCGGCTGCCCATCAGCTTCCATTGCTGTGGAAGAACTGGCGAACGTCGGCGCGGAAGTTTTTATCCGGATCGGCAGTTCGGCTGCTTTGCAGCCGCAGATTGCTTTGGGCGATTTGCTGATTGCCTCTGGTTCCATGAAAAATGAAGGGACCTCGCGTTTCTATGTACCCGATTGTTTCCCGGCAGTACCAGATCTGGAGTTTACGAATGTCCTGGTCAATGCAGCTCAAAGCCTGAAGAATGAACTGGATTTTGCTTTTCATGTGGGCATTTGTGCTTCTGACGACAGTTTCTATGGTGAAAACCAGGAATGGATTGAAAAGCTGGCCAAGCTTGGAGTGATGAATGTGGAGATGGAAAGCTCTGCGATATTCACAGTCGCCCATGTCCGGCGTTTGAAAGCCGCCAGCATTTGTGCGGTATCCGGTAATTTAATTACCGGGGAAGTGGTATATGAGACCGAGAATACCCGTCTGGTTGACAGTTGGGATAAAGAGATTAAAGTAGTGCTGGAGTCGATCTATCATTATGAGACAGCACATCAGTCATAAATATTTGTTAAAGCCGTGGCTCAGGAAAATGGCTGAAGTATGTTGAAGAAAGGAGTGAGGTTGCGTGGCTATACTAATTCGTAATCTGGATATAGCAGTAACATATAATGATGGAGATGAGATTCTCCACGGGGTAGATATTCTGATCGACGGACCGCGAATTGCTGCTATAGGCAAGGGGTTGCCGGTTGACGCCGGTTCAACAATTATCAACGGCAGAGGCAAAATAGCGATCCCGGGGCTGGTCAACACGCACCATCACCTTTACCAGACTTTGTTCCGCGGCTTGCCGGAAGTTCAAGGGATGCCTTTGTTTTCCTGGTTAAAAAACCTTTATGATTTTTGGCGGCATTTAACGCCGGATGCAGTATACTACGGCTCGCTTGTTGGTTTCGCCGAGCTGCTAAGAACCGGTTGTACCATGACGACGGATCATCATTATGTTTTTCCACAAGGACAGCCGGGGACGCTCATTGACAGCCAAGTTCAGGCTGCTAAAGAAATTGGCATCCGTTTTCAGCCCACGCGAGGCTCCATGTCTTTGGGTAAAAGCAAGGGCGGATTGCCACCGGATGAAGTTGTCCAGACTGAGAATGTGATCCTTGAGGATTCACAGCGCTTAATTAATACTTATCATGACAATTCACCGTATTCCATGGTCAGGATGGCCTTAGCCCCCTGTTCCCCCTTTTCCGTGAGCAAGGAATTAATGATCCAGGCACGTGAACTGGCCAGGGCAGAGGGTGTTATGCTCCATACACATTTGGCGGAAACAAAAGATGAGGAAGTATTTTGCCTGGAACACTATGGAAAGAGGCCGGTTGAGCTGATGGAAGATTGGGGGTGGATCGGCCCGGATGTCTGGTTTGCTCATGCTGTCCACTTAAGTGACAGAGAAATCGATGTTCTGAGCGGCTCAGGAGTAGCCCATTGCCCGTCATCCAACATGAAGTTGGGTAGCGGTATCTGCCGTACAAGCGAACTTTATCGAAGCAAAGTTAAACTGGGTATTGCCGTTGACGGCAGCGCCAGCAATGACGGCTCAAATATGTGGGAAGAGGTTCGCCGGACTTATCTTCTGAATCATCTTCGCTATGCGGATCAAGGACTTTCGGCTTATGAGACCTTAAGATGTGCAACTAGGGGAGGGGCGGAAGTTCTTGGAAGGACGGATACCGGAATTCTTGCCGTCGACAAAGCAGCGGACATTGTCTTAATTGATTTAAACGATGTTGCTTTTGCTGGCTGTCACGACCCCATAGTTGCGCTTGTTTGTTGCGGCAATAGCAGTATCGTCGATACTACAATAGTCAACGGTCAGGTGGTTGTACGGAGTGGGGAACTCATAACATCTGATATCGAAAAAATACGTATTGAAGCCCAAAAGGTTTCAGATGCAATGGTGGAAAAAGAGAGGCGTTGCCTTGTTGTGATTTAGCAGTGAACAAAGTAATCGACAGGAAGTAGTGGTTTCGAGTACAGCTAGCTTTGCCGTTAATTTGTCTGATGAAACTCATGAACTGGGAAAATATCATTTCCGGGGCTGTCTCATAAGTCAGGGACGCCCCTTTCTTCGTTCACTCTTATGGGGTTGCCTTAGGCACTTGTGAGTTTGGGTAACCTAGTCCACTACTGAAAAGCTCCCGGTTGAAGCGAAAGACATTGCGCGGTTTGCCTTTCGTTGTGATTAGTTCCTTGCCGGCCACTTCAATCACCTGGTGGGCGGCAAGATGCTGCAGAATGCGGCGGGCGTTGCGGATGCTGGTGGAGAGCACTGTTGCCACATCATACGCCGTAAAGAATTCGCTTTTCATCTCGAGAATCGAGCGAATTGACTTCTCAAGCAGAGTCGGGCTTAACCCCGACTTCGATGCCAGTTCAAGTAAGGCCGGTTCCGTAATGCTCAGTCTGCGGGGGGCTGCACTCGCTGTCCCCAGAGGTCCGAGGATTGACTTGTTTGGCAGGCAGACAAAACAGGAATTGTCCCCGGCTTCCCGTGCCTTCTGCAAAGCGATTCTGGCATGGTAGCCGGCGATGGAGGCGGTGTTGGCGATACCCACACCCAAGTGCAAAACGAGCGAAGTCTGCTCCAAAAGTGTGCCTAAAAGGGGCATTAAGGTAAGGGAATCCGTCAATTTTTCAAACAGCTCGCGCGTAGTTACTATCACGAACTGGTCGCGCACACTGCGGGTAAGGTTTCCTTCTACTTCTTGCGTGAATTTGAGAATTTTTCGCTCCAAGTCCAGGAGTTTCTCATGGATCTGCACGGTAGTTAATGACATTTCATTTACAAGCGTGGCTTCGATCATCACCACGACTAATTGATTCGCTTTGTTAATGACACTTGTGCTAATAAGTTGCGCTCTTTCCAGGGCATCCAGGACGGCAGAGCGCGGGGTAGTGATACGGACGACCGGCACTCCTGCTTTAGTAAGCTTTTGATAAGCAGATTGCAAGCAGGTAAAGGCCAAGGTCGTTTTTTGTTCGCGGTAAAGTTTGGTGTGAAAAGCGACAAATTCCTCGTTCGAGATGGGGTTGCTGTATTGCAGATCGTATAATTCCTGGGGCTCAAGTCCCAATTCATTCAAGGTTTCCTTAACTTCAGGGGCGGTGATGGTGTCGATGCTAATGCGGCTGAGATCAGCTCCGCTCTGCACGGCCTTGAAGAAAGCCTTAAACAGAGCTTTGCCTCCGGATGGGATATAAAGCATCGGAAATTTATCCTGAAACACTTCATAAGCCCGCATATACGGAATGGGCCCGGTGAAAAGCACTCCGTCAAAATACCCAAGACTACCGGTGATCGTGGTGACGGTGTCCTCAGAAGACTGATACGGGCGGGGAATTAAATTTAGATTCTGAAACATGTATGCAAATTCCATGACCGTCTTGACATTGTCTTCAGGCCCTACCACGAGTAAGCGGAAATTGTCTTCCATGCCAAGCTCCTCCTTCGCCAGGGTTGGCCGTTAATCGTCCGAATTATAACTTATTATAGTGATATCTTAGCCGATATGTAAAGACAGGAAATTCTTGACTTAAAATATTAGCCTAAAGTTTATGCGAACGCTAGGATATGATCATACGTTGCACTTTAAGCAAATATAAAAATTTTTTTATAGAAGGATTTTTGAGTCAGTTTATCGTATTATAGTATTAACGGTAAACTTACGGTAAAATACCGTAAATAAATTTTAAAAGGAGGTTTTTTAGTTGAGCGCATGGGACAGACTGAAGTTTCTCGTTTTTGGCGCACCCATGGAAGGGGAAGATGATATCCGGCCTTTTGGCATGGATAAGCGCAAGTACAGCTTTCTTGATATCTTCCTTATCTTTTCCGGAACGCAAATTGCAATTTCTTTCTTCGTGGTTGGTGCCGGCACAGTTCAAGGGCTGACGGTGTTGCAGTCTTTTGTCGCGGTTTTTCTTGGTTATGGCATTGTCGGCGGCCTTATCGTGGGTTTTATCGGCAAAATTGGGTTTAATGAAGGGATACCGACCATGGTGGCTACCCGTTCCGCTTTTGGTATCCGTGGGTCCATCCTTCCCGTCATCATTACATTTATTGAATTAACCGGTTGGACCGCGGTGCAAGTAGCTCTGGGCGGAAGCGCCCTCAATACTTTGATTGTGTCTGTGAACCCGGCTTTACAAAGCAATGCCACACTCATTATCTCGGTAGTTATCATCGGCGTGGCCACGCTTTTGATTGCCACCCGCGGCGGGCGGACCATTAAGAAGATGAGCGATTTGGTTGTGCCAATCTTGATTATATCGCTCATTTATGTCGCTTACATTGCCATGGGCAAGTATTCTTTTGGTCAAATTCTCAATATGAAAAACGAAGGGACGAATACTTTCCTCTCAATCTTTGATGTTATGATCGTCAGTGCTTTGACCTGGGCGCCGATGGCTGCGGATTATACCCGCATGGGGAAAACGAGCAAGGGTTCCATGTATGGCGTGTGGTTGTCTCTTCTGATCGTTACCCCTGTCATCCACATGATTGGGATGATTTCCGCTGTCGGCTTAGGAGTGCCGAACCCGCTGACTGCGCTCGGATCCGGTATTGGCAGCCTGATCGCTCTCTTTATGATTCTGTTTGCGACTTTGACCACTTCCGTGCTTATTCTGTATTCTACAGCTATGGCCGGAATTAACATGATGGAGTCTTTTGGCAAAAAGGTTCCCCTGTGGGCCGTAGCAACGGTTGTAGGCATTCCTGCTATTATTCTGGCCACCAAACTTGAAGTTGTGTTCTTCGTCATCCCGTATCTCGATTACCTGGGCGGTCTGCTCGCTCCGCTGTTTGGGATCATGATCTTTGACTATTACTTTACGAATCGCGGCAAACTTAGTACGGATGATTTGTATAAAGAGTCCGGCAGATACTGGGGCCAAGGCGGGTTTAACGTCCCTGGCTATATCTCCTGGATCGTGGGCGCGGTGTCTTACTTTTACTTGCTGAAGATGGTTAGACCCTATCACTCCTGGGTTATCGTTTCTCTCATTTCGTTAGTGTTGTCCGGGATAATTTATCTTATCTTGAAGAAGAAAACTGTGTCCCAGAATGCCTGAGAACGTAACCTAGCGGTAAAATAGCTGAACGCTGGGTGGCCTAAAATCTAGGTCACCCAGCAATGCAAGTTTTGTTCGTAAAACGGTTGAGCCGGAGGATAATTGGATGGATATAAATTACGAAAAGAATTTGGTTAGCTATCTTACAGAGAGAGAGTATCCAAGTTTGCAGCCGCAGGAAGTGGAACGCTTAAAAGCTGTTTTACTGCATGACCTTGTTATCGGAGATTGGGGCTATACCAGCCGGGAATTTCGGGCGGTCGAGCCTCTTTATACTAAAGAAAAGTTTTTGGACAGGGTGTTACTTACAGCCTTGGCTTTTTCGGCCAGAGCCTGTGAGGATTTTTACGGAGCCTACCATTTTGGACCGCTGATTATCCCCAATGCCCTCTTATTCGGAGCAGAGCATAAGATTGATGGAGATAAGCTTTTACAGGCACTGGCTGTAGGGTTTGAGGTTGGGATTAGTTTAGGCGACCAATTGGGAGCAGGAGCAGGTGCTCGGGGTTTTAGGGGTACGCCGGTGTTCGGCATTGTGGCCGCTGCCGCCGCCGCTTACGCTTCCTCAGCTAAGCATGGGGAGTTTGCCCGCATCCTGGCTCATGCCGCTGCTAATGTTTTCGGCCTCGGGAGTTCACTTCTGGGCGGAACGGATGAGTGGCGCTATCAAGCGGCTCTGGGGGCGTATCATGCTGCTTTCGCGGCGCATGTGGGACTTAAGGGTCTGGAAGGCGGAGAAATTTATATTACTGGGGAGAAAAATTTAGCCGATGTGTTTGTCGGACAAACCGAACTTAATCCCCCGCAGGCACGGTTTGGCCTGTCATTGCTAAAACTGGGAGTTAAACGCCATCCTGTTCATATCTTTGCTTTGAGCCCGGTGGAAGCTGCCGTGCGTCTTGCTCAAAGTCATGGACCCTTTTCTGACGGAGAGACTTTAGGGGTAAAAGTAAGGGTTCCAGCCAAACAAGTATTGCCGTTTAATCTGCAAACAGGGCCGTATTCCATTATCAACCAAGCGATTGTAAGCATCCCCAGCAATGTCGCCATAGCTTTGCACCACGGTAAGTACGAGCCTGAGCTTCTTTCTTGGGCCAATCATCCTGAAGTGGTACGGATTGCCTTGGAAGCACAAATTATTCCGGATTCCGGCCTACGGGAGTATGAGTCAGAATTAGAGGTTCTAACAACCAAGGGAGTATACACGGAGAAGGTTGCCGATCCTTCGGAATTATACTTCCCGACCCTGGCGCAGGAACGCGCACTTCTACTTAAAGAGGTACCAATACGGGGAATTAGTCCTGAGAAGGTAAGCCGCCTGGCGGGAATGATTGAGCATATGGAAGCCGGAAGCTGTGAGGAGATATTAGCGGAGATTTAACGGATCTGAGCGTGCAATCAGTTTAGTCTCTGATAAGAAGTGTTCCCAATAATAATTGAATGCGTAATGAATAAGGGAGTGGGAAAAATGTCTAAAGCCTATTCACGGTTGTTTTCACCGCTTACGATAAAGAATTTGACTTTGCGCAACCGCCTGGTTTTGCCGGGGTTGATCAGTAACTTTGCCACGGAAAACGGGGAAGTGACCGACCAACTTATTGCGTTCTTACAAGCACGCGCACAGGGCGGGGTAGGGCTTATTTTCCTGGAGAGCGTGTTTGTGGATTGGAGCGGCAAGGGTACTCCGCGCCAAGTCGGGATTCACGATGATTCTTTAATCCCGGGGCTTAAGCGTTTAACCTCTGCGATGCATGAGGCCGGGGCGAAGATAATGCCTCAGCTGATCCACTGCGGGCGGCAAATGACTTCTGCCTTTTCCGGCCAACCGCTCTTGGCACCTTCCGCTATACCTGATCCGGTTGTGGGTGAGATGCCTAAAGAAATGACGGTCACCGAGATTAAGCACATGGTCGGGCAGTTTGCCCAAGCGGCAAAGCGGGCGCAGGAGGCGGGCTTTGACGGCGTGGAGATTCACGCGGGGCACGGCTATTTAATTTCGGAGTTTCTCTCCCTGTATGCGAACAAGCGCACGGATGAATATGGGGGTGGCCTTGAAAACCGCATGCGTTTCCTTAAAGAAGTCGTAGAGAGCACTCGGGGTTTGGTGGGTGCGGACTATCCGATTGCCTGCCGTCTCAATGCGGAAGAATACGTGGCTGAAGGCATTCATATTGAAGAAGCGGCAGAAATAGCGAAGATGCTCGAGGATCTCGGAGTCGACCTTATTGATATTTCTGTCAGTGTCAAGGAAAGTTACCACTACTTGTCTGTTACTTCCGGGGAAGCGGTGGCTAACCAGGCGGAGATGGCGTCTGTGATCAAAAGCAAGCTTAGGATTCCGGTCGTAACTGCCGGGCGTGTCATTACGCCGGAGATTGCGGAAAACATCCTGGCTCAAGAACAGGCTGACCTGGTGGCTGTTGGGCGCGGTCAGATTGCTGATCCGGAATTCGGGAACAAAGCTTTAGCTGAGCAGACGGCAGACATTGTGCCCTGTCTGGGCTGCAATGCCTGTAATGCGCGGACGCACCGGCCGCAGATTATCTGTCTCATGAACAGTGCGGTTGGAAGGGAATTGGACCAGGCTCAAGTTAAAAAAGCAGATACTCACGCCCTTAAGGTTGGCGTGGTCGGGTCCGGGATAGCCGGGCTTGAGGCTGCTAAAGCAGCGGCTCTTAAAGGGCATAAAGTAGTGCTCCTGGAAGAAAACGGAGAAGTGGGGGGGTTGCTCGGAGCTCTTAGGCCCAGAGTGCCAGGCCAACAGGAACTTGCTAAAGGGGTGGAGTACAGTCGGGAGCAGTTGGCGCGGCTGGGCGTTGAGGTTATACTCAATGCCGATGTGGCTAAAGAGCTGAAAGACGCTGAATTTGACGTGCTTTATGTGGCAGAACCCGGGGGAATTAAGCCCCGTTATCAAGGGTATGAAGGGCAATATGCGCTCGATGTTTTACGCGCACGGGATTTGTCTGCTTCATCCTATACCGTAGTGGGAAGCGGAATCCTGGCTGCGGAAACCGCACTTTATTTAGCCGGACGTGGAAAAAAAGTAACATGCATATATGATCACCCGAATATGATTCAGGACGCTCATCCGACGATCCGTTATTATACGAGAGAGCGCCTGGTCAAAGCGGGTGTGGAAATGCTTCACGAGGCGGAAATAACGGCAGAGCTTCTCAGTGCTTATGAAAATCTCGTTTTTGCCCATGATTTTGACGAAGAGGTGCTCCGGGAGCGTTATGAAAGGAAAGCTGCTACGGTTGTCTATCTCGGAGACAGTTATGAAGCGAGCGCTTTGGCGGAACGGGTCTGGAAAGCAGCACTTGCTTAACTGGGGCGGCAACTATTTGGAGGAAGGGTTGAGATTGAGTTGACAGACTGGATTGCAGACGAGGTAGAAGCGCTCTTTCCTCAACTGGTTTCATGGAGGCGTGAACTGCACCGTTACCCTGAAAGCGGCTGGACAGAATATAGAACTTCTGCTTTTATTGCTTCAAAGCTTAGAGAATGGGGTTGGAAAGTCTACTTGGGACGGGAAGCAGTTGAGCCTTCAGCCCGTTATGGGGTTCCTGAATCTGAGTACTTGCACGAATGTGAACAGCGGGCCATAGCCGAAGGGGTAAACCCGGAGGAAATGGAACTGATGCAAGGCGGGTTCACTGGAGTTGTGGCCGAATGGGTGACAGGTAGGCCCGGCCCGGTGACTGCTTTGCGCTTTGACATTGACAGCAATGAAATTGAAGAAGCAGAAGACATCGACCACTCTCCGGCCAGGGAAGGGTATCGCTCTTGCCATTTGGGCTTGATGCATGCCTGCGGACATGATGGGCATACTGCGATCGGGCTTGGCTTAGCCCGCTTGCTCTCTCAGAATGAGGATAATTTGGCTGTAGCCGGGATCATCAGGCTCTTATTCCAGCCATCCGAAGAAGGCAGCCGCGGCGCCTTGGCCATGGTTGAAAAAGGGTGGCTTGAGGATGTGGATTGTTTCTTAGGCGGGCATATTGGCTTTGGCGCTGAGCACTTGGGAGAGATAGTCCTCAATGCCACGCATTTTTACGCCACGACTAAATGGGATGCTCTCTTGCGTGGGCAAGCAGCCCATGCCGGACGCGAACCGGAAAAAGGCAAGAACGCGCTCTTGGCAGCAGCTACTGCAGTTTTGAACTTGCATGCGATCACGCAACACAGCGACGGGGTGTCACGTCTGAATGTCGGCAGGCTTTCCGCTGGTTCTGGACGTAATATCATTCCCGCAGAGGCCTGGCTCCAGCTAGAAACGCGTGGGGAAACGGAAGAGGTAAACAGTTATCTTTCCCAAGAGGCGGAGAGAATTCTGCGGGCCGCCGCTCAAATGTATGATTTGGACCTGGAAATTAAGAAGATGGGGGAAGCGGTCAGTGCTGTGGGCTCCATGGTCTGGGACGGCCTGCGCAGGCAGGCTCTCGCGCACGGCAACCGCATTGAATTAATTCGCGATTCCCTGGCTTTAGGCGCTTCTGAAGACGTAACCTTAATGATAAACAAAGTTCAGGAGCACGATGGCTTGGCAAGCTATTTCCTGTTTGGGACTCCTGTAAAATATGGACACCACCACCAGGGATTTGATTTTGATGAAAAGGTTTTGGCGATTGCCCTCGAAGGGCTGGCCCGGGTCGTTGGGGAGTTAAACCGCAGTGTACCTTAATTACTTGTGCAATGACTACGGCCTTGATACAATTGAAACAGGTGCATAAGAGATATAATTTTGCGATGCTCGCTTGGTGTCCGCAAACTGGGTGCTAAAGGAAAATTTTCGGGATAAAAAGGCTTGGGGTAGTGAAAAAGATTTGGGGTGGTAATAGAAATGGGTAATACTGTTGCGGTCAAGCTCAACCTGACTTTGCAGAAGTATGCTCCGGCTGGGGAGGGGAGTGCCTTTGCGCTGGAACTGGACTTTCCCTGCGCCGTGGCGGATGTACTCAGTCGTTTGGGTATCCCGGAGCAGGAACCTGTGCTCGTTACCCTGAACGGTCGCCAGGTCTTAGCGGATGCTTCTGTGCAAGCTGGAGACAGCATCAAAATTTTTCCGCTCTTAGCAGGGGGGTAAAAAATTTATCATGTTCTAAAGGAGCTTGACATATTTTGACAATGTCGAACAGACACACCTTTGCGCTTAAACCACGCTAATTTGCCCGTAATTGTTTCACTCCTTATCATTGACGAAAAAACAAGCACTTCTAGTTTTTGGCAACTAAAGGTACAAAGTAACTATTCAGCATCTATAAAACAGCATAACCGGCATAGCAATAAAAGGGACGTGTACTGTCCCGCTTATCCTTGAAATTAGAATAACGCTAATGATTGTCGGACGTAAACAAAGGCTTGCCGGATACTGCCGCATAAATTGATTCGAACATGGATATTCCTTGCTTTGTAGCAGTGGAAATGTAGCTGCGGATATTACTAAAAGCTTCATTTCCTTCATCTGAGCGAAAACCGCCGGATATTTTTTGTTGGAGTTTACTCATTCGAATATCCCGTTCTGCCAGATTATTGTCAAAGGGAATTTCGGGATCCATCATGAATTTCAGGATGTCCCGCTTGTAGAGTTTCATTCGGTCAAGCAGGTTTCTAGCTTTACTCCGCGCTGTCCGCCCTCGCGTATTCTTTCGGGCCAGTGTATCCATGTCAATGGGGTTTTCTTTATCTCCTGCACTGAGGATTTCATCATAGCGTATTTCATAAGCGGCAGCTTCTGATGGGGTTAGCATTCCCCCGGCAGCATCCACACTTCGTTTGATCTCTACCAAAAGCGATTTCATATGTTCCGACCATGTTTGCTTGAAGTTTTCGCTGATTCCGGTAAGTTCCCTCAAAATATGGGCATTGCACAGAGCATGTTTACAGCCGAGGTAATTGTAATAGGATTTCCAGAAATCATGGATGGCTGTACCCTCAAACACCGGGAGAATTCCGATGTCATTGGTAGCAGCACTCCCACGTTTTGCATGGGTTTCCACATAGGTGAACTGTTCATTCCCAGCGGTATGCAGCCATTGATTTTTTCCCTTGATACGAGTTCCAGTTTCGTCAAAGTGGACGACACTGGCCTGTTTCAGTTGGCTTTTGATATATTCCATGGAATCCTCAAGGGACTTGCCACACTCGTGGATGATATTGACCAGTGTGCCACTACTAACCGGAATCCCAAAAATGTCCTTGCTAATTTTGGATAGCCGGTCATAGGGGATATAATTACCTTTATTGAGGCAAATGATAATGGAGCTGAAGGTGTCCCCATATTGGATGTAATGGTTCACTCCCTGTGGAAATGCAGCAATAGTCTTCTTACCACAAACCGGGCAGGTTTTGCTCTGAGCACAGTGTTCTGTAACGACAGGGACAATTTGTGCATCCACCACTTGACGGGTTTTGTATCCTGTAACCTCATTCTGGGAAATATCTGAACCACAATGGCTGCAGTGATTAACCTTGTGTTCAATTCGTACATCCGGTTTTTCACTAATTCTTAAGGTGTTACCCTTATGTCCCGGTTGCCCTCCGGGCTTCCGCCCGGTCTTTTCCCGCAAGCTTTTAGGTTTGATAAAAGGGTTACTGGAAGGCGGTTTACTGCTGTTCAAGCTGTTTAGGTTAACACGGGCACGAAGTTCGGCATTTTCTCTTGTGAGACGCTCATTTTCCCGGTGAATAGCTTCAAAGTATTTTTGGGTATTCGGGGAACAATTACGGATTTCCAGAATCACTTCAAGGGGTAGCTGCATGGCAGAGCACCTCCTTGAAATCCTTGCCCAGCGGATATAGATAAATATCCTTGATAGGGACCCGTAATTGCATGTACCGATCATTGCGACTCCGTCCGGTGGTTTCGCCTACATAAGTCCAGTTGGCTGCCTTGTAGCATGTGCCTTTAAAACGTTCTTTCTCGACAAAGGTTTCCAACAGATGAACCGGATGCCCATATTTTTTCTGCCAGTCCAAAACAATGCGGCGACAGATGAGACCGAGAATATGACTGGCCAGATGGGGAATCTTTACCCACGGCAGTATTAGGAATCTGGTATTGTTGGTAGTATAAATCAAATTAGCCCTGCGAGTAGAATTATCCCAACCGATAAACTGATCTCTTGGGGCACAAGACCAAGCGGAGGAACCGAATAGCAAGCATGCCAGCAATTGACCCTGCCGACTGTAAACCATATACTTGATATTTTCACCCACGGTCATGTCAAAACCAAGGTAGTGGTACTGCGAAACCAAAGATTTGAATTCCTGTCCCTGGTGGGTACGTTCTTTAACCACGACGATCTGTACAGGCATTATATTCTGGATGTTGCCGGAAATTTGCGTGGTGTCATGCATCATCAATTGGATGCGATCCCTGCTCCCGACCTGCCGGGTACGGTGATGTGCCTGCGGAAGTTTAATTCTTCCCTTGGCATCTAGATCCCTCAACATATCCCGACAGGAAATATCTTTGGGCTTCCCATTATGTCCGCACCAGTTCCATTGGCGGCAAAGCTCCAATGAAAGCTTGGAACGGCCCCAATTTGGGTTTCCGGCAATCAGTTGATTGATTAGCTCTATCTCATTTTCAGTTATTTGTGGCTTTGTGTTAATTCTCTTTTCCATGGTTATAAAATACCATATATTCAAAATTGAGTCCAGAATTTTTTTTAGCTATGCTGAATAGTTACCTGCATAAAACTATTTTGAGGTACTGGTTGAAATCAAGATTGACCAATATCGCTCCTGTTAATAATCCATCTATATTTTTTTTGCTGTTTGTAATTGAATGGTTTGGTATATAAGTAGGATTTTCGGGATCAGTTCCAAGTATTTGAATTCCACCTATTTTTGATAACAACTTTATCACTGTTCCGCTTCCATTTATCCGTTAACAAGCCAAATTCCGCAATTGGCAACAAAGGCGAAAGAACCGCA
>DAHVVW010000099.1 GCA_027357125.1 Clostridiales bacterium | reverse complement strand
CCTATAACCGGAATTTCTAATTCACTGATGGCAGCGCGCAGGATTTTTTCCTGCATCTTAGATTTAACCCGGTTGAAAATTACCCCAGACACTTCCAGCCCAGGTTCAAAATTCTGATAGCCGTAAACCAAGGCTGCGGCACTGCGAGCCATAGATCCTCCGTCGACTACGAGAATGATCGGGGCTCTTAATTCCTTGGCTATATCCGCTGTGCTACCAAAGCCAGGAGTACCGTTCATTCCGTCAAACATGCCCATGACCCCTTCGATTACAGCCCAATTGCCGTAAGCACTGCGGGCAAAGATCTCATGCAAGTGGGAGGAAAGTAGCCAGCGGTCGAGGTTGCGGGAAGGTCTCCCGGTAGCCAAAGTATGATATGTCGGATCAATGTAGTCCGGTCCCACTTTGTAACCTTGCACAGAAGTCCCCTCCTGGCGCAAAGCAGCCATTATTCCAGTAGCGATAGTGGTCTTGCCTACGCCGCTCTGGGTTCCAGCCAGGACTATACGGGGTATATCCATGTCAATTCCCTCCCGTTCTCTTTCCCTTGGAAAATCACCGGACTGTTCATCTCGCTGTGGGGGACACATTTAGGCGGCATGTACGTTAAACGAATGCTCTCCACATCCAGGCCAGTCCTAGAACCGGAACCAGCGCCAGCCATTCCGCAGCCCTCAGCAGCTTTAGGCATTCCTCGATCACAGGAGGTTCAAGCGGACGAGCAGGATCTCCCATTTCCGCCCGGTGATGAACTTGCCCATGGTAAACATTTATCCCACCCAGTTGAACCTTAAGCAGTCCGGCAACCACACTTTCCGGATTCCCGCCGTTCGGACTGGGATGGAGTCCGGAATCGCGCTGCCAGATTAGAAAAGCCTGTTTTACAGGCAGGCGGAAAAGTGCTCCGGTCAGAAGGAGAATGGGAACGGAAAGCCTGGCAGGCAGATAGTTGGCCACGTCATCACTACGGGCGGAAAACCAGCCAAAATCCCGGTAGCGGTCATTCTTATATCCCACCATCGAGTCAAGCGTGCTAATCGCCTTGAACGCTAAGGCCAACGGTGCCCCTCCTATAGCCGCATAAAAAAGAGGAGAAAGAATGCCATCCACAAAGTTTTCGGCTAATGTTTCCACAGTCCCACGCACTATCTCCGCTGAACTTAGATTCGAAGTATCGCGACTTACCAGCCAGGATAGGCGTGTGCGGGCTTCGGTGAGGCTGTGGGCCTCAAGTGAAATGAGCACAGAGCGCCCGGCTGTGCGTAGGGATTTACTGGCGATAGTAGTTGCGATTAAATAAACTTCGATAACCTTGGAGGCGGTTGGGGAAAACACTCCGGTCAGTTTAAGCAAGCCCCAAGTTAGGCAAAACGTAACAGAACTTAAAGCGAGAGCCAAGAAAACACCGTTAAGTTTGCGCCTTTTCGGTCGACCATGATTAAGCATCTCTTCAAGCCAGTAGATTGTCTTCCCCATCAATACTACCGGATGAGGAATGCGCGGAGGATCTCCGATAAGTTGGTCTAAAATAAAAGCTAAGAAAACGGCGAGGGCACGACTCATTATAATAGCTCCATCTTACATTGCTCCATTATTATACCTCTTATAAACCCATGATTTCACGGATCTTGGGCAGGTCAACACTGCGGCGCACTAATTCCGCCAATTGGTTGAACGCAACTTCGCGCACGGCGGCTTGGGATGAAGAACCGTCTACCGGTCGAGCCAGTCCGCGGCGTTCCCACAGCCATTCGAGCAAGGCTTGGCGCAGGGAATCGTTGTCAAAAATTCCGTGAAGATAAGTCCCAAAAGCCATTTTGTCTTGAAGTCCGTCCGGGTAAACTCTGTTTTCTGCTTGCAGGCGGAAGAGCGGCTGCCTGTCAGGAGCAGGCACAGAACGGCCCATGTGAATTTCATACCCGGATACTTCTGCCCCGTTACAGCGGTCCAGGAACATTCCGCTACCGACTACAACACCCTGAGTTTGTACTGTATATTTGCCAGGGGAAAACTCAGTTTCCAGCGGTAAGATCCCAAGTCCGGGTATTTCTTCAAGGGCTGACTCAGTGTGATGCGGGTCACGTACGACCTTTCCCATCATCTGATAGCCCCCACAGATCCCAATCAGGGGTCTGGAGTTTTCCCACCATTCCCTAAGGATCGGCGCTAAGGCGCTCTGATGCAAAAACTGAAGATCTCCAAGAGTATTTTTGCTGCCGGGCAAGATTATTAGATCCGGTTCCCCCAGTTCAGATACTTTGCTCACGTACCTTAGGGAAACATCCGGTTCATCACTTAAGGCGTCAAAATCTGTAAAGTTAGAAATATAGGGTAAGCGGATAACCACAAGATCAAGCTGTTTTTCCGAACGCTCCCGGTGTCCGGATTCCGAATCTAAGACCACAGAATCTTCTTCCGGAATCCTAAAATCGGAGAAATACGGTACTACACCTACTACCGGTATTCCTGTCTTTGCTGCCAGGAAATCGATGGCTGGTTGCAGGAGAGTCAAATCTCCGCGAAATTTATTGAGGATAATTCCTTTGACCAAAGCCCTTTCCTCCGGCTCCAGCAACTCAAGCGTACCCACTACAGATGCCAACGCCCCACCCCGGTCAATATCCGCGGCCAGCAGGACCGGTGCTTCAAGTTCCAGAGCCACTCTCATATTGACAATATCATTCTGCTTGAGGTTGACTTCGGCCGGGCTGCCTGCGCCTTCAATAATAAGGATCTCATTTTCGCGCATAAGCTGTGTAAGTGCAGAACGTACTACCGGCCATGTCTTTTGCTGATATTCTCCGTGATAGCGGAGCGCAGATAAGTTACCCTGGGGTTTGCCGAGTATTACTACCTGTGAGCTCGCTTGTCCGCTGGGCTTCAATAAAACCGGATTCATAAGTACGTCCGGTTCTCTGCCAGCAGCCTGGGCTTGCACTACCTGCGCCCGCCCCATTTCCCCGCCTGCCAAGGTAACAAAAGAGTTTAAGGCCATGTTTTGTGCCTTAAACGGGCTGACAAGATATCCCTCCTGGTAGAAAATGCGGCAGAAAGCCGCCGCTAACACACTTTTGCCGACACTGGAAGAAGTACCTTGAATCATCAAGGCCGCTGCTCGATTATTCATCCTCTACCCAACTTTCTTGTCTATGTAGTATGCCTCTGCTCAGTGTAACAGTCCAACTCCAACGATGAAAGATCCGGTGGATCTTTCAGGCTTGCTAGTCACTCACTGGCAATTGCTGCTGATACATCATGCGTGAGAACTAAGGCGTGCGGCCTACAGCCGTATAGATTAGGGCATTAACTGCAGCCGCTGCCAGGGGGCTGCCGCCGCGGGTACCGCGCACTGTAATTGACGGGAGTTCCTGTCTTTCCCATAACAGTTCCTTTGATTCTTTGGCACCGACAAAGCCAACAGGCATCCCGACAATTAAGGCGGGGCAGCAAGAGGGGTCTTGCGCGAGCTCCATAATTTCCACCAAAGCTGTGGGAGCATTTCCAACGGCAATGATGGAACCGGCCAAGGATTCTTTATTTAGGCGCAGGGCGGTCATCGTCCGGGTGAGTCCCCATTCTTTGGCCTTGGCTGGAACCCTGGGGTCATTCAGAAAGCAAAGTGCTTTTCCGCCCAGGAGCTGCAGGCTCTGTTTGGCAACCCCGGAACGAACCATTTCAACATCTGTAATAACTGATGCGCCGGCTGCCAAGGCTTCCAATCCGGCTGTCATAGCCTGAGGATGGATGAGAATATCAGATTCGAGTGCCAAGTCACCGGTTGTATGAATTAGGCGTTCAACGACCGGCAACTCAGTTTCGTGCCACGTTTTGTGCAGCATACTTCGGATATAGTGCATACTTTCGCTTTCAATTAGGCCGGGATTCGTGATAAAATTCATCCCCCCATCGCCTCCTTAATTCGAGAACTGGCCAATTGCGCGATCAAGTCATCTGCCCCCAGTTCCGTTGTGAAAATGATATCGACTTCAGGGTACTGATCCCGAATTTCTTTTAATTCTTCATGAATATCAACACTTACATGAATCCCGCGAAAGAGAAAAAGGGGCATCACTATAATTGTACGCGCTCCTTGCCTGATTTTATCCATGACCGCCGTAGGCAAGCTTGGTTCAGCATGACCCATAAAAGCGGGTATCACTTCGCAGCCGACGATGGCACTAACTTTGCGGGCCACCTGGAGCAAACCTTGGTTCGCTTCCGCGCGTCGGCTCCCGTGCCCTAAGAGAATTATTTCAGCTGGCATAACTTTTCCTCCAGTTTATTTACAAATTCCAATATATCGGCATGTTCTCCAAGCGGGTTTGGACGTTTAAGCAAAATTATCGGTATGCCGGTTTCGAGACAGGCTTCGATCTTTTCCGTGGTTCCTCCAGTGAGGCCGCTGTCTTTAGCAATTACCACCTCAGCTTGTAACTGTTCAAAGAGCGCGTTGTTACAGGCCTTTGAGAAAGGACCTTGAGCTGCGATTATTTGCCTAGGTTTTAACCCCAGGGACTCACAGCATGCGAGCACACTGGCCGTCGGCAAAACCCGTACAAATAAAGTTTTGTCCCGCAAACACTGCATGTTCAGCCATTCAGGCAGAGAATTGCTGCCGGTCGTGAGGAGAATTCTCTGTCCTAAAGCTGCAGCCGTGGCACCAGCTTCTGTTAAATCTCGGGCCCAGTGAACAAGAGGGTGTTCTTGAAACGAAACTCCGGGCCGTTCCCAGCGCACATAAGGAAGACTGCGCTCTGTGCATACGGCGTGCGCAAGTTCCTGAATAACTTGGGCGTAAGGATGTGTGGCATCAACTACGGCCCCGATTGACTCCTGTTCCAGGAACAACCTTAAGGATTCCCTACTGAAAGCCCCGAAGCGGGCAGACAAGCCTTGAGCCTGTGCCAGATCAGCACCGTAAGCCGTTAATGTCGAGAGAACGACTTCATACCCTGCTTTGTATAGCTGTTCTCCCAATTCACGTCCATCCTGGGTTCCGGCGAGAACCAAAAGTTTCATAGATGATAGCCCCTGGGAGTAACTAAGTACGGTCCGATTCTTCGGGTCTGGGAATTCCCGATAATAACCGTACTCAGCATATCGATCTCCTGCTTGCTAAAGTCTGCCAAGGTGCTGATTATAACCGAGGTCTCGGGGCCGCGCAGGGCTTCCCGGACTATCCCTACGGGGGTGTGGGGTCCGCGGTGTGCTAATAAGATTTCTCTAACAGTCTCAATCTGGGAAGTGCGCCCTTGGCTTTTGGGGTTGTACAGGGCGATGACGAAATCCCCCTCGGCAGCCAGACGCACGCGGCGTTCGATCACTTCCCAGGGGGTGAGGAGGTCACTTAAACTAATGACGGCAAAATCATGCATCAGGGGAGCGCCCAAAAGGGAGGCTGCCGCATTGGCTGCCGTAATTCCTGGAATTATCTCAACTTCGATGTCCAGGCGGTCAGCTTGTTCCAGACACTCGAGTAAAATCCCGGCCATGCCGTAAATCCCTGCATCTCCACTGCTGACCAATGCCACCTTACGCCCTAAGATTGCTAAACGCACAACTTCCTGACAGCGTTCTATCTCTTGACGCATAGCTGTAGCCACGATTTCCTGGTTGCCCAGAAACGGGCGGATAAGTTCGATGTAAGTCTTATATCCAGCTACGGTGTCTACTTCCTGCCAAACTTCTTTTATCCTGGCTGTCATATGAGCAAGGTCTCCGGGTCCGATGCCCACGACAAAGATTTTTCCTGGCTGATTGCCAGGCTTACCCCGTTTTGCTTGAGCTTGGGCAAGATTAATGTGCCCCCCTGGGTTCCGAGCAGGCTCGCTGGTTCGCATACTCCATCCACTCCTATATTTTTTTTCACGAAATCTGACTTGCTTAGCTGATATTGTTCATTAATTGCTTGAATCTTGGTTTTGCTAAAAGTAATAAAAGGAATTCCCAGTTCCTGAGCCGCCTGGATAAGTCCACCTTCCCGGGCTTTGAGGTCAATACTGTAAATACCTTTAAGCGCACTGGCAGGAGCCTTAATCTCTGTGAGCGCACGGGCAATCCCCTCTCTGACTGCCTGCACCGAAATTTCTTGGCGGCACCCGATCCCCAAGCTGAGGAGGCGCGGGATAAGAAATACTTTTTCTCCTACACTGGCCTCATCGGTAGGAAAAGCAGTGACTATTAATTCGGCTTGCTCCCGTTCCTGAATGAAAACATAATTCTCATCAGCAGCTAAGGGATGATCAGGTGCCAGCATGTGTTCTGTCCACACTTGCAGGTATTTCCGTTCCAAGAGCAAGCGGTTAAGCCGCGGCAGATTCTTTAAAGGAGTTATGCTCCAACCCAAGCGCCGGGCATACTCGTCCGGAGCAACCAACCCTTGCCCATCAGTGGCTGTCGTTATCACTGCTGTGGCATCTAACACATGAGCTAAACGCCGGGCCCAGTCATTGGCGCCTCCGAGATGACCGGAAACAAGCGGGATTATGAACCTCGCGTTTTCGTCAATTACTAGAACGGCAGGATCAACATCTTTGCTCTTGAGAAACGGCCCTACCTGCCTCACTACAATTCCAGTAGCCATAACAAAGATTATGACCGCGTATTTGCTCCAGATCTTGGTCATTAGGTCTTGCAGCCGCGAAAATGAATTGTATTCACGCGCGCAATGATTATGGCTAAAAATCTCTACTGCTGGAATCAAATTATTAGCTGTCGGGCGCGCCAAGACATCGGCGATACGCTCAGCTGTTTTTACACCCTGAGCGGTCAGAGCCAGTACAGCAATCTTTACGCTCACTGCTTGGTGCTCCCTTGACGGTATTCATGTGTAAATTCCGGATCATAGAGCTTAGAGCGGGCATAATCCGTATACAAAAAATCCCCCACCAGAATCTGGGCTGTTTTACGGATGCCTGCCTGACGCACCTTGTCCTCGATATCCTTCAACGTACCTAAAATCACCCGTTCTTCAGGCCAGCTTGCTTTATACACCACTGCAATCGGAGTGGACGGTGAATAGCCGGTGAGCAATTCCTGAACAACCGACCCAATGTCCTGTACACTTAAAAAAATGGCCATACTCGCTTGGTGCTGAGCCAGGGCTGAAAGATGCTCTTTGTCCGGGACAGGAGTTCGCCCGGCCATCCGGGTCAGAATAAGGGTTTGACTCACTTCAGGTAAAGTAAACTCCCGTTTAACCGCGGCTGCCGCTGCAAACACAGAACTCACTCCCGGAATTAGCGCATACGGGATATTAAGTCCGTCAAGGACATC
>DAHVVW010000098.1 GCA_027357125.1 Clostridiales bacterium | reverse complement strand
CTGATTTTTGACACCCGGAGTAAAAATTACTGGTTATTTACGTTGCCAATAACAGCTTTTGCCAGTTGGTTAATTCAATTCGCTTTTTTTATTCCCCTGTTAGGCACAAACGAATTGGCTCACTGGCTTTTGATCAGTGAAACTTGGACTCGCCATTTGCTGGCCTTACCTGCCGGTATTTTTACGGCTTATGGCCTTGCCCTGCAGATTAGGGAAGCAAGAAAAATGAATGAACAAACCGCAGTGCGAAATTTGTGGGTGGCAACCGCATCGTTTGCTCTCTTTGCCCTGTTTAGCGGAATAGGCTTACCACAGAAAACTAACTGGTTTGACAGGATAATAAATGTACAAACTTTTCGCCAGTATATCGGTCTGCCGATTGAGGTTTTCCGAATGGTTACTGCTGTGACGGCTACTGCATCAATCACCCGCATGTTGACTATATTTGATGTGGAAACTCAGCGGCAGATCACAGAGAGCCGACGCTGGGAAGCGGTTTACTGGGAAAGAGAACGTTTTGCCCGCGACCTGCATGATGATGTGATTCAGTCCATCTACGGTGTAGGGCTCGAGTTACAAACAACTGTCCCCCTGATTACTCTTGACCAGGGGAAATCTGTAAACAGGGTTAAGTCTGCTGTAAAGCAGCTTAATGAAGTGATTCAAGGTCTACGCGCTTACATTCAAGGTCTTGAGGCGACAGACGATAAGCATAGTTTACAGGCATTGCTGGTCGATACGCTAGACCAATTTCGTGAACAGACTGGTTTGGAAACCGAGTTAAATTTTCAATTGGATTGGGATGCTCTTAAGCAGCAAGTTAGTGAGGCAGACTGCTGGCAGAAGCAGATAAGGCAGATTGTACGGGAAGCCTTGACTAATGTTGTTCAGCATGCGGAGGCTTCCAAGGCACAGGTGGATATTAAAATAGAGGAGAACAGCCTGGTGGTTGTGGTTAAGGATAATGGCCAGGGCATACCCGCTGACAATCGGTCCCGCAGCGAAGAAACCCGCAAACACATGGGGCTGCAAAACATGAGAACAAGAGCCAAGTTGCTTGGCGGTAATTTGGAGTTGTTTTCTCAAAAAGGAGCAGGGACTAAGCTGGAAATTAGAATACCCTTATATAATAGAGGAGAGGAGAGTGGTCACGATAAACAAAATTAGGGTACTGGTTGCTGATGACCATGAAATTGTCAGGTTGGGTCTAATACATCTTTTAGAACAATATCCAGATCTGGAAGGGGTGGACGAAGGTGCCACCAGTTTAACAGAGGTTCTGTCAAAAACGGAACAGCACCGTCCCGATGTAGTAATTATGGATGTTCGCCTAAAGGGAAGCAGCGGTATCGATGCCTGCCGTGAAGTGTGTAACCGGTTTCCCCAGATAAAGGTAATCATGCTCACCTCTTACGGGGATGAGGAAACAGTTATGGAGTCGATCTTCGCCGGTGCTAAAGGCTATATCTTAAAAGACGTAGGAAATGATGAATTGATTCGTGCTGTACAGGCTGTCTACCGAGGGGAATCCCTTTTAGACCCGGTAATTACGAAAAAATTGTTGGACCGCATGAGGTATAATAAGCAAAATGATGATGAGGCATTTGAACACCTGACTGACCAAGAGAAAAAAGTGCTGATCTGCATAACCGAAGGGAAAACTAACCGGGAGATTGCGGAAACAATATTTCTAAGTGAAAAGACTGTACGCAATTATGTTAGCAGTATCCTGGGAAAACTACATCTGTCCAACCGTACAGAGGCTGCCGCCTTTGCGGCCAAGAAAAATTTATTTAGAGATGAATAACTTTTTCTTGGCCTTTTTCATCGTCCGTTACCATTTGACTTCATGCCTCTTAGGACAATTGAACCCTGACGTTCAATCCTCTGACGTGACAAATGTCCCTGACATCCTAACCCTTTTTAGGGAACCTTAACACATGACAGAATCTAGAAATACCTAATATAATTTAACTAAACCCAGAGGTAAAGAGGTGGGGTATATGCAAGAAGGAATAGACCAAAAATCACGTTTCTCACAGCATGCTGTTTTTCGGGCAGGGGTAACGGTTCTATTTATCCTCCTTGTTTTCGCAATATTCAGATATATGTCTGTGCCTAAGTCGTT
Organism: Clostridiales bacterium; assembly: GCA_027357125.1. Lineage (GTDB taxonomy): Bacteria > Bacillota > Desulfitobacteriia > Desulfitobacteriales > Desulfitobacteriaceae > Paradesulfitobacterium. The sequence goes on along the minus strand of DAHVVW010000098.1, from coordinate 5,163 downwards.
TGGTCAATACGGTTATTATCGGGGCGACAATGTTACAGAATGGGTTTCCATGGATTTAAGCTATGCGCCCCCGGGAAACACGGTTTGCAGTAAATGTCATGAGCAGGTAGCTCAAGCAACATCCCAAGCAGAGCACAATAAACTTAATTGCCAGTCCTGCCATGGTCCTCTGATGGCCCATGTGCGCAAACCAGCGGAATCACACCCCGCTGTGGCTGGAAACGCAGAGCTGTGTGGTACCTGTCATAGGGAACTGGTTGGTCGGACTAAGGAACAGATTGCTTCGGTTAAGGTAGGTGAACATAGTGGAGGTCTGGATTGTACCCGGTGCCATGATCCACACCAACCGTGGTCGAAGATAGGGGGACGACAATGGTGAAGGAGACATTTACCCGCCGGGATTTCGTGATCTCTGCGACCAAGGTACTGGCCGTGGGAATCCTGGCCCCGGCAGGCGCTCTGCCTGCGGCCCGACGGATTTCTGCCCTGGAGACTGCGCAGCAAACCCCTGTACCTCAGCTATGGAGAGGAAAAGAGTGGTCCTTTCTGATCGATATCGAAAAATGCATTGGCTGTGCCAATTGTGTCGGAGCATGCAAAAAGGAAAACGGCGTTCCACTCGACCAGGAGGTGTATCGAACTTGGGTTGAACGCTATCTTGTGGATTCAAATGAAAAAGTGAGGGTTGATTCGCCAGGAGGAGGTTTGAATTTTCGCCAACTGGATATCAAACCAGAAAAGCAATTTTTCGTTCCGAAGCTATGCAATCAATGCCATAATGCGCCCTGTATTCAGGTGTGCCCAGTCGGCGCAACCTATAAGACCGGAGACGGCGTGGTGCTGGTAGACAGGAAAAGGTGTATTGGCTGCCGCTACTGCATCCAGGCCTGTCCTTACGGTGCCCGCTTCCTGCACCCGATCCTAAAAGTAGCTGACAAATGCACTTGGTGCTATCACAGAATTTCTAAGGGAATGCTGCCTGTCTGCGTCCAGGTGTGTCCTACGGGAGCAAGGAAATTTGGCAACCTAAAAGATCCTGACAGTGAGGTCGCGACTCTAAAGAAAAAAGCGCGAACGAGGGTACTTAAACCGGATATGGGTACAAAACCTAACCTCTATTACTTAGGTCTTGACGAGGTGGTGAAATAAATGCCGTTTTATGTTTTTCCAAATGAAATAGAAGTGAACTGGGGTTTGTTTATTGTGCTGTATCCTTATATTACCGGTCTGGTTGCAGGAGCTTTTATAGTCTCTTCACTTTACCACGTATTCGGCAAGTCCGAGTTAAAACCGTTATCGAGACTGTCTCTGATTACTGCTCTTGCGTTTCTGTTTGTGGCGCCCATGCCACTGCTGGCCCATCTGGGGCAACTTTTCAGGGCATTTAACATTATGTTTACGCCTCATCTTACCTCGGCTATGGCTGGTTTCGGCTTCATCTACTCTTTCTATTTAATTCTTTGTTTGCTGGAAACCTGGTTTATTTACCGTGAAGATATTGTACACTATGCTTCCACCAGCAAGGGCTTTACCAAGGTATTTTATAATATCCTTAGTTTGGGAGCGAAAGATATTTCTCCTACGGCTTTGAACACCGACCATAAAGTTGTTTCGATCTTGGCAGCAATTGGCATACCGTCTGCCTGTTTTCTGCACGGCTATGTGGGATTTATCTTTGGCTCCATCAAAGCCAATCCATGGTGGAGTACGCCCCTCATGCCCGTGATCTTCCTCTTGTCGGCCATCGTCTCCGGTATTGCCCTTCTCATTCTGATCTACCGGGTAAGCAGCTGGTTACGGCGGCAAGAAATGGATTTACCCTGTCTGATGTCTTTAAACAGGTATTTGTGGGTATTCCTTCTGCTGGCTTCTGTCCTAGAGCTTTTGGAAGTGCTTCATATGGGTTATGAAAGCAAAGAAGAATGGGACATGGTGCGCGGTCTCCTTACGAATGAGATTCCCGTCACCTATCTGGGGGTACAAATGGGTTTTGGGGTTTTGATCCCGTTAGTGCTTCTGCCTTTTGGGCGTTGGCGGCGTCTATCTGCGGGAATAAGGCAGCTACTGACCATCATTTCCGGTGCTCTGGTATTAATCGGTGTTTTGGCAATGCGCTTTAATGTGGTGATTGGTGGACAGTTAATCTCCAAGAGTTTGGCAGGCTATGCTCAATTTCATTGGAGACTTTTTAGTAATGAGGGTATCATACCGAGTTTATTTATTCTATCTCTCCCTTTGCTGATTCTGTCAGCGATGGTGCGCGTGTTGCCACCTTGGATGGGGGGAGCGGAAGGGCCAAAAAAGGATTCAATGGTTACCCCGTTCAATATCAAGTTACAGCCAAAAGCCAGTGGTAATAAGTAGTTGCAGATATTCTTAGTCTAAGAAAAATATATAAGTGCAGAGCGATGGGGTGCGATTTACGCTAAGGGGAGGTCTAAAAATGATGGTTGTTTGGATAAACATGGGTGTATTTGCTTTAACCGGCTTCGTGCTTTCTATGTACTTTTTTTTCTACTGCACTCGACTTAACAGGCTCTTGCGCTGGCTGGGAGGAATTGTCGGTGGTCTTATCACAGGGAGCTTAATGGCTTTGATTTCTTTGCTTATCGTCTGGCCGTAAACGGCCTGAAGAAACCCATACATCACGAGGAGGGAGAAGGGTGCGAAAACACTGGATAAAGGTGGTTGTTGTCCTAGGTGTTTTGTTGTTGGTGTTCTTACTGACTGCCCGTTACTATGTTTCAGTCGCGAAAGCCGCTAAGCAATCGGCTTCCCAAGCAAATCCCGGTCAGACAGCCGCTCTGGCGGACGAATGTGCCCAGTGCCACGAAATGCGGCCGGAAGTGTTGACCTGGCAAATTAGCGCCCATGACAGATTCAGCTGCACTACCTGTCACGTAGATAAAAAAGCTGTAGATTATGTGGGGAAACACCAAAATCAATCCTTTAGTAAACCGATAAAAGTGATTGATGCTATCCCGAATTTAGTCTGTCTCAAATGTCACTCGTCGAACCGCGTGACTTCCCCTTCGGGAGATCTAAAGATCCCCCACGAAAAGCATCTTGCTGCGAATGTAACTTGCGTAAAATGTCACTACGGTGTAGTACACGCAAAAATCGCCGAACGGGACTTGTCCGGTATTGTGGATCCAAACAACTATGATGCCTGGAATATGGATGTAGCAAAAAAAGTAGCCATTAAAACTTATATACAACCCAGCATGTGGACCTGTATTGAATGCCACAAACAAGTGAATGTTACGCGAAAATGCGGCGCTTGCCATACTACCATACCTACCCTGCCTTCCCATGATAAGCCAACTTGGCGGGCTGAGCATGGAATAACCGCCCGTAATGACGTCGAAGTATGCACCAAATGCCATACCACACCGGATAAACCCACTTTTGTGACGGTAAGTACCGGAGACAAAGCCGCTGATTTCGCGCGGGCTCAGGAGTTTTGCTACAAATGTCATCTGCAGAGGCCGCAAATGCATGAAAAATCAATGGTACCAATTCACCCGAGCCTTGTTTCCAAACGGGGAATCCAGAACTGCCTGACCTGCCATGACAGTAAACAGCCGAAACCTGATGAGATGGTACCGAGAATCTATTGTAATCAATGCCACTGGTATAAAGACGGTGAATCTACGGCGAAACCAAATGGGTAAAAGCGTTTCCCGAGAACGGATAGTGCTGAGGTTTTTGACTATAGCAACGGAAATACTGGATATTTACTGAAAACTTCCCAGCCACTACATCCGCTAAATCTGATTCTGTGGGTACAGAGAATAGAGCAGGGCAAATGGGCTCCCCTGCTCTATTTTCATGGTGCACCAGATATTTTTGGTTTCACGGAAGATAGGCATTCATAAGCCTGCTCATAATACCAAAAATTTTCTATTGAATTTTTATGCACTGAATAGTATAATCATACACACTGAGAGGATAAAAGGAATGGTGATAGAGATGACGCAGCTTAACAAAGAAAAATTCAAAGGCAGGGATTTTATCTCCTTGCACGATTTTGCGCAAGAAGAAATTGCTTATATGATCAAAGTGGCGGCTGATTTGAAACGAGAGCGCCAAGAGGGGATTCCGCACCCGATCCTGCACGGGAAAACTCTGGCCATGATGTTTACAAAATCCTCTACCCGGACCAGGGTGGCGTTTGAGGTGGGGATGTATCAACTGGGAGGGCAGGCTTTATTTTTAAGCAGCCGGGATATTCAACTGGGGCGCGGCGAAAGTATTGCCGATACGGCCCGGGTGCTGTCGCGCATGGTTGACGGCATCATGATTCGGACGTTCAGCCATCAGGAGGTTCAGGACCTGGCGGAATATGCCACGGTTCCGGTAATTAACGGTTTGACCGACCTGCTGCACCCTACGCAGGTGTTGGCAGACCTGCTCACGATCCAGGAGCATAAGGGGCAATTAGCAGGCCTTAAATTAGCTTACATCGGGGACGGCAACAACATGGCCCATTCTCTGATGTTTGGCGGGGCCAAGATGGGGCTGCATGTCGTTATTGCTTGCCCTAATGATTACCGGCCAAATCCTGAAATTGTAGCGTTGGCTCAGGAAGACGCTAAGGTTAATGGAGGCAAGGTGGAAGTTGTGCAAGACCCACAGGTGGCTGCGCAGGGAGCAGATGTGCTCTATACTGATGTTTGGGCCAGTATGGGGCAGGAGCAGGAGGCGGAGATTCGGAAACAGGCATTCTCTTCCTACCAGATTAATTCGCAGCTTCTGAAGGTGGCTGCTCCTGAGGCGATTGTGCTTCATTGCCTGCCGGCCCACCATGAAGAAGAGATTACCCGTGAAGTGTTTGAAGGTCCGCAGTCCGTAGTGTTTGATGAAGCTGAAAACCGTCTTCATGCCCACAAGGCTATTATGGCGCTGGTAATATGAGCTAGGTTGTGTTATAAAGGAAACGGCAGTCAGCCATCGGATAAAGAAGGATAGCGGACAAAGATCACGAGTCGGGAGGAAAGCAAGAGATGAAAAAGGTTGTTTTAGCGTATTCCGGAGGTTTAGACACCTCGATTATCATTCCCTGGCTGAAAGAGAATTACGGGTATGAAGTCATTGCGATGGCTGCGGATTTGGGCCAGGGCGAAGAGCTTGAACCCCTTAACGAAAAGGCGCTTAAAAGCG
>DAHVVW010000097.1 GCA_027357125.1 Clostridiales bacterium | reverse complement strand
ACTGTTGATAAGGTTAACTGGATGGGTCATATATCTCATAAAGCGATGGCCAAAGCTGCAGGTCTCGGCTGGCAAGGAAAAAGTCTTTTGCTAGTTACACAGAAGTATGGTCCCCGCGTACGTTTAGCTACTTTACTGACAAACGCACCGCTCGAGCCTGATCCTATGCAACCTAATCGATGCGGTACATGTCGAAAATGCCAAGACGCATGTCCCGCTACCGCCATTAAAGGGGCTTTATGGGAGGATCATCCTCAAACGCGGGAGGATGCTCTTCACTTTACGCGCTGCGTGGAAAAAGTAACTGAAGACTTTGCAAAACGGCCTGAAATCGGTAAAGCAATCTGCGGGGTTTGTATTAGTGTCTGTCCTTGAGGAAAACCGAGGCAGTGTTCCTTTATTTACATCTTCTGGATATAATCTCCTGTATGTGGGTGTCTTAAGGTAGATACGCTCAGTTAATGTGGCCATGTTCATCGATTTATGAAAAAAGCCCGCCCACGCTGATTTCAATGCTTAGGAGTGCCGGTTGTGGAACAAACCAGGTGCCGTTAGAAAATGTGATGTGCAGATTTTCTTTACAATCTGTTTCTAATACCTTCAATAATATTTTAAGACCGAACTCAAATTCTCTATCTCTGTCAACGATTGCGTCAAAGTCAGCAAGACGCACAATGCGGCCCGATTATGAAGCATATGCCCAGATGGGTAGCAAGTATGAAGAAGATGCAAACTTTGTGACCGAAATATCTATAGAACTGGCTGATGCAACCTTAGTCGGCTCAGGCTCAAGTCGAGTTAGCAGGGAAGCTTGGTGAACTGGTGGGAAGGTTTAAGGTGTGAACGAGTGGAGCGGTAAAAGTTTACTTAAGGGCAGCGGCTGGGGTTATTCCCTCCGATGCTCTTTTCTTTTTAAATAACGGAAATCTTGGCGTGTCACAATTAGGTGTATAGGTTATAATCAAAGAAACCTTGCTCACTCCGGGGCCGATTTTCAGAGAGGCGGGAACGCGATGAGGAAGTTATCAGGTTTATTATGGTTGATGCTTATACTTTTAGTGTTAACTGAAACTTTAGCCGGATGTGCAAACTCCGGGGTTGCTGCGGTCCCGGCCCGAATCGGGGTTCTCACGATCGGGGATTCCAGAATGATCAAAGTTCAAGGACTGCAGAAGGGCTTGCAAGAGCTGGGATTGACGGGTGCAGAGGTTGCGTTTGAGATTTTTAATGCTAAAGACGATCAGAAAAAGCTGGCTGAGGAAGCGCTTAAGCTGGTGCAGGGGCTGCCTGATGTTATCGTGGTTACCGGAGTAGTGGAGGCTGAGGCTCTGATGGAAAAATTAGCGGGATCTAAGCCCATACCCGTCGTTATGATCGGAGTGACATCCCCCAAGGATCTGCAGCTAATCAAAGGGTATGAAGAGTTGGGAATACCCGTAACCGGGGTGGCCAACGGACATGTGGAATTGACAGGCAAACGGATGGAACTCCTGTACCTGCTGTTTCCGCAGCGCTCCCACATCCTGCTCCTGTATGACCCGCGTCTGCGGGCCAGTGTGCTCGCTCTGGAGCGGGCCCGTCAGTCCGTGCAAGATTCCTATTCAATTGAGCCCATTCCGATAAGCAATGATCAGGATCTGGAGTCTTTCCGCCGCCGTTCCTTTTCTGCCCGGGACTCCATACTTGTTTTGCCCAGCTACTTTTTAGAAGCAAGGTTCCGGGAAATTCGCGATATTTCTCTGCAAAAGCGGGTTCCGGTGATGGGGCTTTATGAAAGTGAGACTGAGGCAGGGTTTACAGCATCTTACGGGCTTTCTTATTTTGATCAGGGATACCAGGCCGCTCGCTTAGTGATAAGAATGCTGAAGGGAGAGGCAGCCGGCATTCCTTTTGAAGTGCCTGACTCCGTTCAATTAAAGATAAATGTCCAGGCTGCTGATTATATTGGGGAAAGTGTGTCCCCTGTCGGTTTGAGTTACGGGGAGAAGGTTTATACGATCAAGGAGTGAAAGCCTTGCCTAAATCAGAAATTCCCTGGTGGAGCAGGATCAAAGTCCGTGTGCTCCTGTTTGGGGTAGTTATGTCCATCGTGCCTGTCGTCTTAATCAGTTTTTATTATTTTTTCTCTACCAGGCATAATCTGGAACAAAACGTGCAAATTCAAAACAAGCTCCTGGCTGAGCACCTGGTTCAGGAAGTGGATTCTCTCTTGCGTCAAACAGAGGACAGGCTTAGAAACGCCTATTTTCCCACTTCTGCTCTGCTCCAGGGGACAGGTCAGATTCAGCTCTACAGGATTCTGGCGGAAATACCCATGGCTGAAGAGGCTGTGGTACTGGATGCAGACGGCAATGTCCGCCAGGGAGTAAACAGGTTCAAGATAGTCAATGATCCCGGATCTCTGAATTGGCGGACACCGGATATGCTGGAAGCATTAAAAACCAGGCGGGTATATTACGGTAACGTAACTTTTACGGGGACGTGTATTCCTTTTGTCAAAATAGTTGTGCCGTATTATTCGGCGGACGGGCGCACCTTTGTGGGCGGAGTGGGGGTTCAGGTGCGCTTGCGCAGTTTGCTGGCGTTGGTAAGTTCAAAGCATATCGGGAACAAAGAAGATGTCTTCTTGGTGGATGCGCAAGGCAGGCTGATCGCTCACAGCGACTTCACCAAGGTGCTGGAAAAAACTGATGTGGCCAATTTGTTTATTGTACGGCATTTTATGGAAAACGGGAATCCGGAAGAGTTGTCAGTCCCTAACCGGTATCTTAGCACGAACGGGCAGGAAGTGCTCGGAGTCTACAGTAATATCCGGAGAACGGGCTGGGCGGTGATCGTGGAACAACCGGTTGCGGTGGCTTTTGCCTCAATCCACGCCCTGGTGGTCAGACTGGCCTGGTTTTTGGTTACAATTATGTCAGGATCAGTTCTTATAAGTATTTTTTTCGGTTTAAGTTTTACTAAACCGCTTGAATACTTGCAACGAATAGTAAGAAAAGTTGGCGGGGGAGAATCAGATACTGAGATTTCCCTGGGACGGAAGGATGAGCTGGGACATCTGGCAAGCTCATTTAATGATATGGTGGGGCAACTGCGTCAGCAATCCGAGAGACTTCTGCAGGAAAAGGAACGTCTCGACACGATTGTGCACGGAATTGGTGCCGGCTTGGCTTTAATCTACCGCGACCACCGGGTTGCCTGGATGAACCCGGTCTTGGAGAATTGGGTCAGGCCGGGTTTGCAACGCCCTGAGACTGCTTGTTATCAAGTGTTGGCAGGCTTGGGTGCCCCGTGCGCTGATTGTCCGTTGCTCAACAAGACGGAGATGCAGTCCGGTGAGGATTTAATTACCGTTTTGACGCAGAACGGAGAGCAGCGCCTCTTCCGTCACCGCATTTACCGGCTAGAACATGTGCGTGAGGGTGAACCTCAGTATTTGCTTGTGGTCGAAGATATCACGCAACAGCGCAGGATGGAAGAAATGGTGATGCAAGCAGATAAACTTTCCGCTTTAGGGTTAATGGCTTCCGGGTTTGCGCACGAGATCAACAATCCGTTAGCCACCATTCAGGTTTACGCTGAAGACTTGGAGGAACGTTGGCAAACGGAACAGCAAGAATTGGCTGCTTCAGGAGAAATCGCACGGTATTTGCGCATAATAAGGGAAAACATTGCCCGTTCCAAACAGATTACCCAGAGTTTGCTGAATTTCTCCCGCAAGTCGGAATGGAGGGAGGAGTGGATAGATGTGGCTGCGGTTTTAGAGGAGAGTCTGGCCCTGTTTAAGCATTCCTATGCCCAAAAAGGGGTTAATCTGAGCAAGGATTGGCCGGATGACCTGCCTAAGTTTACGGGGGACTCTTTGCAATTAATGCAGGTTTTGGTTAATCTCTTGAACAATTCGCTTGACGCCGTGCCCTTTGGAGGTTCGATCACCGTTCAGGCACACCGGGACAACGACCAGTTGGTCATCCGTGTTGCAGATAATGGAGCAGGGATTGAAGAAAAAGATATGCCCAAAGTATTCGATCCCTTCTTTACCACGAAAGAAATTGGAAAAGGAACAGGGCTAGGGCTCTCCATTTGTTATGGTATTATCTCCCGCATGGGTGGGGCGATCTGTTTGGAAAGCAGGAAGGGTGTGGGGACGGAAGTTACCATAACCTTGCCTGTTCTTAAGGGGGGAAGCGTTTGATGACAGAGTGGAGAAATTCCAGTATTTTAATTGTCGATGATGAAACAGATTTGCTTGAATTATTGACAGGGCGTTTCCGGCGCAAGGGGTGCAATGTCGTAGGGCTGACATCATCGGAAGAGGCTGCCCGGCTGCTCAGGACTGAGTCTTTTGATTTAGGAATTTACGATATCAAGCTGCCGGGACTGGACGGCGTGGAACTGTTGCGTCTGAGCAAAGAGATCAACCCGGACATGGAAGTAATCATGCTGACCGGGCATGGTACTGTGGAAACTGCTATTGAGACCATGAAACTGGGCGCTTATGACTATCTGCGTAAACCCTATGCATTGTCCGAACTGGACGTAATTGCGGCCAAGTCGCTGGAAAAGAAAAAACTTAAAGAAACGAACACAGGCTTAAAGCAAGCCCTTCTGGCGGGGACGAACAAGTTCACCATCATTGGGCAAAGTCCGGGCATAAAGAATATCCTGGATTTGACCCTTCGTTTGGCCGACAGCGATATACCGGTGCGCATTGAAGGGGAGAGTGGTACCGGCAAAGAATTGGTTGCTAAAGCCCTGCACTTTTGGAGCAGCAGGGCGGAACAGCCGTTTATTGCGGTCAATGTCGGCGCTTTGCCGGAAAACCTGCTGGAGTCGGAACTGTTTGGCCATGTTAAAGGAGCCTTCACCGGAGCAGTCACGGAGAAAAAGGGTTTGGTCGAAGTGGCCGATCAGGGAACTCTGTTCTTGGATGAGATAGGTGAAATGCCGCTCAACCTTCAGGTTAAGCTGTTGCGTTTTTTGGAGAGCCAGGAATTCCGGCGGGTCGGGGATTCCCGCCTGCGCAGTGTGAATGTCCGGGTAGTTGCTGCGACCAACCGGATTTTGGAGCAGGAAGTGCCCAAGGGCAAATTCCGGGCAGATCTGTTTTATCGCTTAAATGTGATGAAGCTGACTTTGCCTCCGCTGCGGGAGCGCAAAGAAGATATCCCCCTGCTGATCGAACATTTCCTGGCCCTGCATGGACGGGGACAGGATGTTTCAATTTCGGCGGAAGGATTGAAAGCTCTGAGCCGGTATAGTTTTCCCGGCAATGTGCGCGAACTTTCGCACATGATTGAGCGAGGGATCATTTTAGCCCAGGACAGGCAAATCGAAGTGAGGGATCTCCTGATTCCGCAACCCAATTCGCCTGAAACTTTTGGAGAGGCTCAACTCCTGCCTTTGCACGAACTGGAAAAACGGCATATAGCCAGGGTGCTGGCGTCCTGCAAAGGGAACAAAACCCAGGCCGCCAAGGTCTTGGGCATCAGTGTGCGTAATTTATATCGAAAACTGGAGGAATATAAAATCAGTGAGTAATTAATAACTATGACATTTTGACAGGAACATTAAGACAAATTGACAGGAAAAACGGCCGTGCCGCGCTGAAAAGCCCGGTTCATGGCCGTTTTTTTATGGCATAAGTTTTGCACAAAATGTTGGTTAATAAAAAATAAATGTCTCATTTCGCAATAAACGGAGGCTAGAAAGAAAAATGAGGAGGAGTGGATATGAGCAATGCGGACAAGCAAGGCTCGAAAAAAGGTCCGCGCTGGGGCATGGTCATTGACCTGGCCAAATGTGTCGGATGCGATACTTGTACTGTTTCCTGCAAAGCGGAGAACAGAACCCCGCCGGGAGTGTCCTATAATGTCGTGCTTGAAGAAGAACACGGCCAATTTCCCAATGTTAAACGGGTGAACCTGCCGCGACCGTGTATGCAATGTGATAAGCCTGCCTGTGGCCAGGTTTGTCCGGTACGGGCAACCTATAAAGCGGAGAACGGCATTGTGGTCATCGATTATGACCGCTGCATCGGCTGCCGCTATTGTATTGCAGCGTGTCCTTACGGTGCCCGTTCTTTTGACTTCGGGCAGTCCTATGCCCAGGAAATGCTGGGTTATGACCAGGTGCAGGCTCCGGAATACGGTGTTAAAAGGGGACCCCGGGAACCGGGAAAAACTCCGGTGGGCACGGTGCGCAAATGCATGTTTTGTTTCCACCGGCTGGAGCGGGGGGAAGAACCGGCCTGCGTGGAGACCTGCTTGGGGGATGCCCGTTATTTTGGGGATTTAGCTGATCCCAACAGCAAGGTGGCTAAACTGGCAGCCAGTCCCCGGGCTTTCCGTCTCAAGGAGGAATTAGGGACGGAACCAAGGGTGATTTACTTGCGCTAAGCTCCCTGCTGCTTTTGGGAGCAGCGCTAGAGAATGAAAACACAGTTGAAGAAAGGTGGAAAAGTCCATGTCTGTGGCGAAGATAGCGGAAGAGTACCTGGAACCTGACATTCAGCCTATGCTGGCGAGACGCCGTAATATCTGGTTCGGATTCCTGCTGAGTTTAATGCTGGTGGGCGGGATTGCCATATTTATTCGTATCAGTGAGGGGTTGGCAAGTACCAATCTGACAAGCACCACGCCCTGGGGTACGTGGGTGGCTTTCTATATCTTTTTTGTCGGGTTGAGTGCGGGTGCCTTTCTTTTGTCTACTTTAATCTATGTGTTTGGGATGCAGCAGTTTGAACGGGTGGGGAAAATAGCGCTCTTTACTGCCATTATCTGCATGGTCGTGGCATTGAATTTTGTTTTGCTCGATCTGGGCAGGATGGACCGTTTCTGGCATCCTTTGGCTTATTGGAATCTTACCAGTGTTCTGGCCTGGGAAGTGCATTTTTATATTCTGTATATTACATTGTTGGGAGTCGAACTGTATTTTGCCCTGCGCCAGGATCTGATTCGCCTGTCCCGGAGAGGGAACTCTTTTAAGCATAAACTGGCGAAAGTTCTGACTTTGGGCAGCACCGACCTGTCGCAAGAAAGTAAGGAAAATGACCACCGTTGGATGAAGATTCTGGGGATAATCGGAATTCCTTTGGCGATTTTCGGGGTGCATGGTGGTACAGGAACACTTTTCGCCGTGGTCAAGGCCAGACCGATGTGGAACAGTGCGCTTTTTCCGGTTGTATTTGTGGTTTCCGCTTTGGTTTCCGGCACAGCGCTTTTAGCGGCCGTCTATTCCATTCAAAACCGGGCAAGAAACATTCCAGTGGACAAAGAGACTCTGAAAGCTT
>DAHVVW010000096.1 GCA_027357125.1 Clostridiales bacterium | reverse complement strand
TCGATCCTCTCAACGATCTCCACACACTCCGGCCAAAGCTGTTTGTGCCCTTTCTTATCCGTCTGAAAATATTCATACAGAGTAAAATCATGTTCAAGACAGACGCGGGCCAAGTTCTGCCCGGCCTCAAACGGGGTAAACAAGGGCACATCCTCTCCCCGTTCGCGCATAATCTCGTTAACCATATCCTGAAAAACAGCTTTCCCTTCCAGCAAATCGTGCGCCCGGCGCAGGCGAGCCCCGCCCGCTAAAGCGCTCAAAGTAGAAGCGGAATATCTTTTTTTAGTACTAGCATTAAAGAAAAACGGCTGATCTATTACAGAGGTAAAGGCATTGGCAAAAGTTACTTTCTGGCCACGCTCAGCCAGTTGCTTAAAAATACTTTTCTCCGCAATTATTTTTGCTAAAGTCTCATTCGGGTAGGCGTTAAGGTGATACCCTAAAACCTTGGCCGCGTTCACGCCCGTCCAAAGTGTAGTCTGCCCGGTGGCGCTCTGCGGTACACCCGGAACTCCTAAGGAAGCAGCGAGCGGCCTTAGGATCGTTTGCTCATGGGACAAAACACGCTCCCCCCACAACAGGTGCCCTCCCAGAAGCCTATCAATCACCGGAGTATGGGCTGCAACAATAGGATTAGCTTCTTCGCTTCCCAGACCAAATCCGTCTACAAAAAACATCACCAGGTGCATACTTCTCCCCCACTCTCTGTCACACTTCTTTAGTGTATCCAACTTTCCCTCAAAAAGCCAGCGCACGAAAAAGCACCTGGTTACCCAGATGCTCGTACAAAGTCTATTACGTGCCTCGCGTGAAGCCTACTCAGTTTTTTCTCCTAAAAGCTGCATCAAGGTCTCCTGTTCCTCACGCAGCTTGGCTAGGTCATCAGCCAAGTTCAACGCGGTTAGGACAGCGACCTGGTGGTGGGGCAAACGGGGGAAACGCTGGGCAATCAGGTACATTCTTTTATCCACCTCACGGGCAACCGCCTGAATTTGCTCAGAGCTTGCTTCCCCGCGCACAACATACTTTTCCCCGAAAATCTCGACCTTTTGCGTTTCGTGAGCCACGCTTTACCCCCGCTTCCTTCTCTTAACTGATTAGTCTACTATTTTCGCCATTCTGCTGCGAATTCCTGCTGAATACCCTCTAAAATACGCGAATTTAGTTCATTCACTTCCTCATCAGTGAGCGTGCGGGCGAGGGACTGATAGCGCAGGCTAAAGGCCAGACTCTTGCGGTCTTCAGGCACAGGTTTACCGGTATAAACGTCAAAAATCTCTACTTCCTGCAGGAGTTCCCCGCCTAAGCTCCGGATTTTGGCCATGACAGCGGCGGCCGGAGTCTCTTTCGAGACAATCAGGGCCAAATCCCTCTGCACTGCCGGGAAGCGCGGGATGGCCCCTACGAGCACAGTCGTGCCAGCTTGCTCGATTAAAGGCTGAACCTCCAGTTCGAACACAACCGCCCGTTCCAAATCCCACTCTTTGGCTACGAGAGGATGAAGCTCCCCTAAAAACCCTATCTTCTCATCTCCAAGATAAACTTCCACTGAGCGCCCGGGATGAAGCAGGTCTTCTTCAGTAAGTGCTTTGTAGTTAAAAGACAACCCGAATTCTCTGCCGACTTCCTCAATCACTCCTTTGAGGAAATAAAAGTCATAGTCCACAGGAATGCTGAGCCAGTGGCGCTCACTCTTGCCCACAGCTAAAGCGGCTAGGCGCAGCTGTTCCTGTGGCAGTTGTGTAAGTGTCTGTTCCTCACTCAGGTAGACATTGCCGATTTCAAAAATAGCAATATTGGTATTGCGCCGACTCAGATTACGGGCTGCTACATCTAAAAGCCCGGGGGAGAGGGAGGTGCGCATCACACTTAGTTCTTCTCTAAGCGGGTTCATCAGGACAATTGCTTGTTCGGCCTTACCCCATTTGCGGTCAGCCCCGGGCCGAGTGAAGGAGTAAGTTAAGACTTCGTTCATCCCTACCCTTATCAAGGCCTGGCGCAGACGCAGCCGAATCTCCTGCGAGAGAGTTCTCATTCCCTGGGTCAAATCTCCTGCGGGCAGGGTGGTCGGTATGCGTTCATATCCGGTAAGGCGTGCTACCTCTTCAATTAAATCTTCCTCTATCTGAATGTCTGAACGGTAAGACGGGATCTTGACTGCGAAACCGTCCTGCCCTTCTGTGTACAAGAAGTTTAGCCTGTCCAAGACATCCTTAACATCTGCGGCTGTCACTTCTGTCCCCAAAACATCCCCAGTTCTGCTTACAGAAACTGATACTTCCGGCAAAGGCGGAAGGTAGCTCACTTCATCCACATACCCTATCGGGCGTCCTGCCCCAGTCTCCACCAATAATTCACGCACACGACCGAGGGTGGCGCGAGCCCCGTAAGGGTTAATCCCTTTTTCAAACCTGTTGGAAGCTTCTGAGCGCAGTCCCAAACGGCGGCTCGTGCGCCGGATGCTCACGCCCGCGAAGTGGGCCGCTTCAACTAAAAGCCGTTTAGTCGCAGGCGTAACCTCACTGTCGAGGCCTCCCATCACCCCTGCCAGCCCCAGACCGGATTTTTCATCCGCAATAAGGAGCATGTCCGTCTCCAGTTTGCGCTCCACTTGGTCCAAGGTAGTGAGTACTTCCCCAGCATAAGCCCGGCGCACGTGCACAGCCCCGTTAATCTTGTCACGGTCAAAAGCGTGCAAAGGCTGCCCCAATTCGAGCATGCAATAGTTGGTGATATCGACAATATTATTAATCGGGCGCACTCCAGCTGCCCTCAGCCGTCTTTGCATCCACTCGGGCGCAGGCTCAATTTTTACATCCTCAACGATAAGACCGGCATAACGCCAGCACAATTCCGGCTCATCGATCACAATCTTAACATCCTGAGCCTGCGGCAGATCCAGTTCATCCCCGAGCTTTTCCGCCTGCGCCCACTGAGGCAAATTCACTTGCGCTCCGGTCAGGGAAGAAACTTCACGGGCCACATTAACCATCGCTAGACAATCCGGTCGGTTCGGGTACAGTTCCAAATCCAGGACACTGTCTTTGAGCCCCAGGAAATCAGCCAAGTTTTCCCCCAACGGGGCTTCAGGCGTCAAGATCAAAATCCCGCCTTCACTGCGTTCCAAGCCAACGCCCTGATCAAGCAACAGTTCCTCAGCCGAACACAGCATCCCTTGGGAAACTATTCCTCTGAATTTTGCCTCCCCTATCACAGTCCCGTTCGGAAGCTCAGCCCCAGCCAAGGCAACCGGCACTTTATCTCCGACTAACAGGTTCTGCGCCCCTGTGACCAGCGTTAAGACTGCTGCTCCCGTGTTTACCCGGCAGAGCCAGAGCTTGTCCGTGTCCGGGTGGATCTCCATCTCCTTGATTTGCCCGATCACCACGTTGTCAAAGCCTTCGCTTAAACTCTCCACACTTCCGACTTCAATCCCGCCCCGGGTCAGGGTTTCAGCCAGCTCTTCCCCGTTAAGCTCTATCTCTACAAGTTCCCGCAGCCATTCCAGACTTACTTTCATCTTGCCACCCCCCTAAAACTGCCGTAAAAAGCGCAAGTCATTATCAAACAGCAGACGCATGTCTTCAATCCCGTATTTGAGCATGGCAATCCGTTCCACCCCCATGCCAAAAGCAAATCCTGTCACTTCTTTGGGGTCATACCCGCCCATCTCCAGCACCCGCGGGTGCACCATGCCTGAACCCAGGATTTCAATCCACCCCGTGCCTTTGCAGGTGCGGCAACCCGAGCCGCCGCACAGCATACAGGAAACATCCACTTCCGCGCTTGGTTCCGTAAACGGGAAAAAGCTGGGCCTCAGCCTGATTTCGCGGGAAGGCCCGAACATCCGGCGTGAGAAATTAAGGAGAATTCCTTTCAGATCCGACATGCGAATACCCTTGTCGATAACCAAACCCTCCACCTGATGAAACATGGGGGAGTGGGTCGCATCATCATCTTTGCGGTACACTTTACCCGGCGCAATGATCTTAATCGGCAGCTCGGGATAAAGCTTCTCCATCGCCCTAATCTGCACCGGAGAAGTCTGGGTACGTAAAAGGATCTCCTCCGTAATATAGAAAGAATCTTGCATTTCCCGGGCAGGGTGTTCTTTCGGCAAATTGAGCGCTTCAAAGTTATAATAATCCGTCTCAATCTCCGGCCCTTCCGCAATCCGGAAACCCATGCCGAGGAAAATATTTTCAATTTCCTCAATTACTTTTGTCAGAGGATGCTGGTGCCCATGGGGAAGCATCGTTCCCGGCAGGGAAATGTCAAGCCGTTCCGCCTCCAGGCGTAGGGCCAAGGCTTTCTTTTCCAGGCTTTGTGCAGCCTTAGCCCAGGCTTGTTCCAGGCGATCGCGCGTTTCATTGACAACCTGTCCCAAAGCAGGGCGTTCCTCCGGGCTCAGAGTCCCCATCTGTTTGAGCATGGCCGTCAGGCTTCCTTTTTTTCCCAAGACCCGCACTTTTATATCCTGCAACTCCTCAAGAGACCCTGCTTGCGCTAGTTCAGCCAGAGCTTGTCCCTCTATCCGGCTAACTTCCTCTTTCAAATCGACTCACCCTTCCCAGACGTAAGCTGTTTTTCTTAAATATTAAAAAAAATCCCATCCCCAAAGGGACGAGATCTTACCCGCGGTACCACCCTGATTCGGCACAAAGCCACGCTTTCCCTCCGTTAACGGCAGAGCATCCGGGCTTATCTACATTATCAATAAGCCACTCTCAGGCGAACTTTAACCTCGCACAGCGAGGAGGATACTTTCTGGGCTGGCTTCCAGTCTCCGGCCATTCCCTCCCTGAAAGAAAGCTCTCCTTTTAACCCGATCATCGTTTTAGCCCATTTTTACAGGGTTTTATGAATCATTTGCTCAAACCCACTTAGGTCATTCAAAAAATGCCGGTAAAGCAAATAGGCATCAGGGGAGCCGGTTACCTCGAAAACTTTCCACAACCAATCAGTAGGTGACATCGGAGAACCACCTTTCTCGGCTTGGACTTTCTGAACCGTTTCATCCCGATTATAGCACACTTAATTTCCTTTTTACAAGAAATCCCTCTGGCGTACGGTCTCATAGAGCAAAATCGCGGTCGCAACCGCAGCGTTCAGGGACTCCACCTGGTTAAACATAGGTATCGCCACTCTCTCCGCGGCAGCGGAGCGGAATATCTCGTGCGGGCCATTACCCTCATTTCCGATCACTAAAGCCAAAGGGGGCTTTAACAGCCCGCTGCTATAAGGAGGAGTCCCTTCAACATCAGCCAGGGCTAAACGCAGCGAGTTGGCCCGGCAGAAATTTAGAATCTCGTTCGGTTCTTGATTACAAAGAATCTTTAGGGAAAAAACAGCCCCCATCGTACTGCGCAAGACCTTGTCATTATAGAGATCGACCGTCCCTTTAGTAAGACAAACGTCCTGTACTCCTGCTGCCAGGGCTGTGCGCAAAATCGTTCCCAAGTTACCCGGGTCCTGAATTCCGTCTAGGATTAAAAGCACCGTATCCGGGCCCGGTATAACATCGGCCCAGCCATACTTTACCTGTTTTACCAGAGCCAACATCCCTTGGGGCTCTACAGTCAAGCTCAGTTTGCGCACGACCCGCTCATCCACTTCTTCCACGGGAATCCGGCGACGTGCAAGCTCGGCTAACAGGGGTTCCCATTCCGGCTGCTTTCTCTCTGGCACCAGGAACGTCTGAGTAATAGAAGCCCCCCTGCGCAAGGCTTCTTCCAGGAAGCGCCGTCCCTCGATCATAAACTCCCCAGCTTGCTCCCTGCCCTTGCGCCGCTGCAGAGAAACCACGTGTTTAACCAGAGGGTTGTGCAATGATGTGAGCATCTAAACTCACCCCTATACAGTATATAAAAAGGATGCCAGGGCATCCTTTTCTCTAACTATTTACTGATTAACAGCAGCCTTGGCAGCGTTCACCAATTGCGCAAAGGCAGCGGCATCATTGATGGCGAGCTCAGCTAACATCTTGCGGTTGACAACCACTCCCGCTTTCTTCAGGCCATTGATCATGCGGCTATAGGACATCCCATTCAAGCGGGCACCGGCATTAATCCGAGCAATCCACAGCTTGCGGAAATCTCCCTTTTTATCTTTACGGTGAACATATGCATAGGCTAAAGACTTAAGAACTTGTTCATTCGCCGGGCGGAAAAGCTTGCTTTTTGCACACCGGTAACCTTTGGCTAATTTTAATATTTTCTTATGGCGTTGATGCTTCGTAACCCCTCTTTTAACTCGGGCCATAGCGAAGACCTCCTTAATAACTGTTTCATTTTTATTTACCGATTCTGGTTCATAACTTCAATCTTAAAGATAGGCAATCAGGCGTTCAACCCGTTTGGCATCGGATTTAGCCATAACGCCGGATTTACGCAGATTACGCTTGCGTTTGGGCGACTTTTTCTCCAGAATATGACTGGTGAAGGCATGATAGCGCACAATTTTTCCTGTCCCGGTCTTCTTGAATCGTTTGGCGGCACCGCGATGTGTTTTCATTTTAGGCATGTTGGGATATCCCCCTCTCAGTTAGTCATGTTTAACAGGAGTCAGAATCATAATCATATTGCGGCCTTCAAGCTTGGGTTCACGCTCTATATTTGCCTCTACTTTTACAAACTCAGCAAGACGCAGGCATAATTTCTTTCCTAAGTCCGGATGAGTAATCTCCCGCCCCCGGAACATAATCGTAACTTTTACTTTGTCTCCATCGTTCAAAAAGCGTTGGGCATTGCGTGCTTTCGTTTCGAAATCATGATCTTCAATATTAGGGCGTAGTTTAACCTCTTTGATCTCGGTCACTTTATGCTTTTTGCGAGCCTCTTTGTCCTTTTTAGACTGTTCATACTTGAACTTGCCATAGTCCATCAGCTTGCACACAGGAGGTTTCGCTGTCGGCGCAATTTCAACCAAGTCTAAAGATTTTTCGTGAGCAATTTGCAGAGCGTCACGCCCTGACAGAATCCCGAGTTGCTCGCCTTCTTCTCCAACCAGGCGCACTTCCCGGGCCCGGATTTCTTCATTAATCCGTAAATCCTTGCTAATAATTAGCCACCTCCAAGTAATTCTTTCTCTCAAACAACAAAATAAAAAGACGGGCATAAGCCACCCGTCTTCCAAATGAGCACAAATTACTAGCTCAGATTACGAAGATACCTCATCGACTTCAGCCATGAGGTGAGAAGCGGATGGCTTCTACTTGACTAAAGGTTATTATACCTTTGAAATAGGGATGTGTCAAGGAATGGATTTCGTGTGCAGATTCGGACAAGGAAAACGAGGATTGAGACCGGCAAAACGAGGATTCAGACATGGCAGTTATTACATCTTCAATGAACGGTGGTACCAGTAATGAACAGGTTTCTTGGTATGCTACCGCGGGTCAGACCTATTATCTTTTAGTCTATGGTTATTCAGGTACATATGAAATAAACGACGGCTACT
>DAHVVW010000095.1 GCA_027357125.1 Clostridiales bacterium | reverse complement strand
ACTCTTTATTCAACCTTGTTGGAATTACTGCCAAAAGCTTAAACTTCGGCATGGGCAATAAAGACCTGCCGAAGAGATGGGCTGGCTTAGGGTACGAAGTTATTAAATAAAGCTACCAACTCGGGGCTGCCTAAAAAAACAAGTTTTTAGGCAGCCCCTGCTTTATTCACTAGAATATAAACGTCGATAGCGGCAATTGTGAACAATTCGGGATTGGTTCGCCGAGCGCGTGGTAGTTTGAAGAACATTCGCGTAAGTGCTAAAATTGAGCAGAGGAGATGATCTCTTTGCTCTTTAGCACTACTTTGATTTTTCTGTTTGCTATTGTCGCCGGTTTTATTGGCTCCCTGCTCGGTCTTGGTGGCGGGATTATCATAATTCCAGCTTTGACCCTAGTCTTAGGATTGGATATTCATGAAGCAATTGGAGCCAGTGTCGTGTCCGTAATCGCTACTTCCAGTGGTGCAGCAATGGCGTATGTCAGGGATAAACTAACCAATATCCGGATAGGCATGTTCCTGGAAACTGCCACCACCTTAGGGGCTATTACCGGAGCTTACATAGCAAACCTTATCAGCATTAAAGCACTTTACATTACATTTTCTCTGCTCATGTTTTATTCTGCAGGCAATATGCTTCGATCAAGAGAAGGTTCTGCTGATACCCCGGTTGAAGCACATCCTCTGGCAGAGCGTCTCAAGCTTAATGGCAGCTATTTTGACAAAAGATTGTCCCAGGTTATTGAGTACAAAGTAACGGGTATTTACCCAGGCTGGGCCATAATGTATAGCGCGGGAATTCTTTCAGGCCTGTTGGGAATCGGCGGAGGAGTTTTCAAAGTGCTTGGAATGGATATGTTCATGAAACTTCCGATGAAAGTATCTACGGCCACCAGCAATTTTATGATCGGAGTCACGGCCGCCGCTTCAGCCGGGGTTTATTTTTCTAAAGGGGACATTAACCCGCTGACAGCAGGTCCGGTAGCCTTAGGAGTGCTTATCGGTGCCTTGGCCGGCACCAGAATAATGGAAAGGCTTAATAACAAAACATTGCGGCGTTTATTTATCCCGATCCTGCTGTATGTAGCCCTCCAAATGCTGTGGAAAGGGTGGTGGGTGTAAATGTCCAAAAAAGAAAGCTTTGATCCCGAGCTTTTCATCAGCTCAAGTCTCCGCTTTGGGATTTATCTATCAGCCTCTTTTATAGGCTTTGGCCTTATTCTCTACTTTATTTATGGTTCAGGCTACCCTGCCCGCACTTTTCCCTACACAGTTACCGGTGTGTGGGAAGGCCTAATAAGACTTAAGCCCGCAGCTATCATGAGCTTTGGCCTTTTGCTCCTGATAGCCACCCCAATTTTCAGGGTTGCTGCTTCTACTGTCATTTTCCTTAAAGAAAGGGACTACCTCTACGCAGTGCTTACATTCCTGGTTTTTATTATACTGATTTTCAGCCTTGCGCTCGGTAAAGCGATCTAACTCCAGGAGACGGTTACCCTGTCCCCGGGATGCAGCTTCGTTGTAAACTCAGCTTCCTGCCCGTTCACCGTTAATACGAGCCTAGTGGCAGGCACATGATCCGGAATCGTTACATAAGGCAATAGTTCAGATAAAATAGGCATTGTTTTGAACCCTTCCACTCTTAAATCCATGCCGTCCACTATTGCCTCCTCCCAGGAAACCTCCCGCCCCCGCCAGCGCACATCAAACCCTTGTGGGGGATAAACAACCTCCTGACCGTTAACTTGGAAAATCAACGGAACCGCTTGTAAGCCCGCTTCCTTTACAGGAATGGGCTTTTCTATTACCTCAATTCTGTCTCCGCTTTTAAGCCCGCAGTTTTCATGAACAATTTCGCCATTAACCTTGATTTCCCGCATAGGGGTTAGCGTTCTGCTCTGCCCGTTCACTTTGATGGTCAGGGACTGAGCCGGTCCAAGAGCAAGCCCTTTGTGTTGAAGGAGATCTTCTAAGTCCTCATTCTCCTGATATGTTAACTTGCTCCCGTCTGTAATTTCATCTAGGGGCACGGCCTTGTTGCCATCCACCAGTACTGAAGGTAGGAACTCTTCTTCCTGCCCATTCCAGCTTATTTTTTTGCCCTCAGGAAAAGTAAGGATATCTATAATCCTGGTTCGTGCGTCTTCACCGTCAGTTCCGGGAATAAAGCTCACATCATCTCCAGGTTTTATGATTTCCTCAAGCCTGGCGCTCCGCCCATTTACTGTCAACTGTGCCGCCTGCCCCAGGGTGCCTTTCACAACCCTCATCTCTCCGTTTAATTCAAAGGTCAGCGCTCTCCCCGGGCGTCCCAAAAATGAGCGGGGCTGGATTCCGGCAGCGAGCAAAGCCTCAGCTACCGTAGCCAACTGCAATTCAAAAATCGGCACTAAAGCATCATTAACTGTGACGGAATAATAGTGAAGTCCTTGCTCTTCCAGGGCCGAGATACCGATGCCCACCGGAGTTATTCCTTCCGGCCCTTTCAGACACTTCTCTCCCAAGACCCCTGAGATCCTTTCCCGCACCTGAATCCCAACCCGTGCGGGCGGCAAACCAATCCTTTCCGCCAGTAACTGAGGCAGGAGCGGGGTCAAACTTCCCCCTCCGATGAGGATCACTGCCTGGGGTACCCCACGGTTTAAGTCCAAAATTGAGCCTGCAATTTGCTCGGCTAATTTCCTAACTATCGGGCTGATAATATTTAGGATTTCTTCCTGAACTAGGGTAATTTTGGTCCCAAAAAAATCTTTAAAAGATAACTGCGTTTTATGAGCGAGTTCACGCTTTATTTTCTCACCGATTTGAAAGTCAAGGAGATAATGTCCGCAGATCCCCTCTGTTATCTCATCTCCGGCCATCGGCACCATACCGTACGCGAAAAAGGATCCATTCTTTGTCAGCGCAATATCGGCCGTACCCGCGCCGATATCGACCAAAGCCAAGTTGAGACGGCGCATATTAGCCGGAATCGCCGCTTGCCCGGCGGCTATCGGCTCCAAAGTAAGGCTTTCCATTTCCAGCCCCACCCGACCTAACACTGCTACCAAGCCATCAATGACCACCCGGGGTAAGAAAGTGGCGATTACCGATACCTTAGCATCTCTACCTCTCTGGCCGATGAGGCTGGCAATCTCTTGCCCTTCCAGCCATCTTTCAATCACACTATAGCCGACACAGTGATAGCTTAGGGATGCTTCGTCGGCTGTCGCAGATATTTGACGCAAAGCGTGTTCCACAGCTTCCATCTCTAAAGCCAAGACAGGTTCTTTTTCCCAGCGTACAGGCAAGGTTTCCTGACGAAGGGCTGAGGCAACTTCTGTTTTTAAAGCACGCCCGGCAGCCGCAACCGCAACTCGCGTCAACGCATAACCGGATTTTTGCTCTAACTCCGCTTTGACGATGCGTACCGCCTGAGCCACCTCTTCCACATCGTGTACTTGTCCATCGTACATAGCCCGTTGCCTGTGCTCCGTGCGCGCGCTGGCTAAAATCTCATATCCTTCCCCATTTTTCTCCATCAGAAGACCTACAACAGTGCGCGTACCAATATCCAAAGCAAACAAAGGTTCCACGTTCTTCACCTCAACAGTTTCAATTCGACCAGAAACAAGAAAAATCCTCCCTTTAAAACTTTGAAGGGTTAACTAATAAGTGAAATACCTCGTACCACTTTATCAGTGATACGAGGTATTTCTTGCTAGCGCCGGAGCCTAATTCTCCAACCTTGGATAGCTTAAATGAAAATGCTTCTCTCCTGCTGCCAGGATATCCTTTCTCTTTTGTTCATATCCATTCTTCCCCATCAAGGCATATGTTGCCAATTTGCCTTCTTCTACTCCGGGTTGATCAAAAGCGTTAATATTTAGGAGCTCTCCCATATATGCTGTTTCCCATTCCAGGAGCAAAAGCAACTGCCCAAGCAAGCGAGCATTTACGTTCGGCAAGATTATTTTCTGATGCATCCGGCCGGCTAAGGTAAGCGCGTATTCCGTAGCTTGCTGTTCGGCCTGCATTAACTCCCCTAAAGTGTGCCCACCTAAAAAAGCAATGTCTTGTGGAGCTATCGGATCTGCCGGAATATTTACGTCAGCAGCAAACTCTTCCACAGTCACAAAGGTAATGGTTTTGTCATCCGGACCTTCAGTATAGAGCTGAATCTGCGAGTGTTGGTCAGTCACTCCCAGAGCCTTGACCGGAGTCTGGCCCAGCCTGACTTCCTGACCCTGGCGGTTATAGCGTTTGCCCAGACTTTCCGCCCAAAGCTGGGCATACCAGTCTGCCATTGTTTTAAGGGCATCTGAGTAAGGCATAAATACCGAGATATTTTTCCCGTCCTGCCAGGATAAATAGCTTAAAGCCGCACGAATCTGGGCCGGATTATCAAACAGCCCTTGTTCCTCCTGAACCCAGGCATCCATTTCCAGAGCCCCTTGGAGGAAGGCCTTCACATCAATTCCGCACATCGCTGCCGGAAGCAGGCCTACTGGTGTCAATTCTGAGAAGCGCCCGCCGATACCGGGGGGGATGGCGAAACGGTGGTAATTTTCCTTAAGTGCCAGCGGCAGGAGGTTTCCTTTTTCCGGATCTGTAGTAACTACAATATTAGCGGCAAACTCCTCCTCACACTCCTGTTGCAGGAGGTCGCGCACAATCAGAAACTGAGCCATGGTTTCCGAAGTGTTACCAGATTTAGATATTATATTAAACAGTGTACGTTTGAGGTTGATCGTTTCCAGCAAATCCCGCAAGCGGACCGGATCGACATTATCGAGAACGTAAAGGCGCGGACGGTGATGGCGCTTTACCGCAGGCAGCTCATTGTAATAATAGTGGTTTAAGGCTTGCTGCACCGCCATAGGTCCGAGAGCTGAGCCGCCGATACCCAAAACCACAAAATTATCAAAGTTCTGGGCAGCCCAGTCCGCATATTCAATAATGCCCGTGAGCTCCGACTGCATTCGAGGGAGGAGTTTGGAAAAATCAAGCCTTCCTTCTTCCCTTTGGATTAGCAAAGCGGAACGGGCTTGTTTTAGCAGAGGCTGTAAATGTACCAGGGATTCTTGGGTAAACCCTTTGGGGTTATGCTGGGTCTGCATCATTCCGGTATAATCCAAACTCAGATAGTTCTCTGTAGAGCTTCGACCGTACATTGATAAGCCTCCTGAATCTTAAAAATCCGTGCGCTACATAGTATCTACTGGTTGTATGAACTTAAATAGCGAGTTCTCCGGCTAAATCGTAAAGAGCTCGGTTAAAGGGTCGGCGGGGACCGAAAGCTATGCTTAAAGGTACACCTGTAACTTCTTGATTGACATACGCTGTCATCATGTCGCTCTCTCCAGCCAACAGGATTTCCACTGCCTTGCCCCCCATGCCTGAAGCCAATACACCGTCCAGAGCGCTGGGATTGCCACCCCGCTGTAAATGTCCCAGGATTGTCACCCGGGTGTCGAATCCAGATCTAGTGTGCAGGTCTTCTCCCAATTTATATGCACTGCCGGCACCTTCAGCCACCAAAATGATGCTGTGATTCTTGCCGCGTCTGTGTCCACGGCGCAGTTTCGTGATTATATCGTCCAAATCAAAAGGTATCTCAGGCACTAAAATTGACTCCGCCCCACAGGCCAGGCCTGCTTGTAGAGCAATACTGCCACAATCCCTTCCCATCACTTCAACGATAAATGTACGTTCATGAGAGGTAGCGGTATCACGAATCTTGCTCACAGCTTCGACCACGGTGTTAACCGCAGTATCAAACCCGATGGTCAGGTCTGTCCCTGCAATATCATTGTCAATCGTGCCCGGAACACCTACAACTTTAATTCCTTGAGCGGAGAGAGCCTGAGCTCCCCGAAAAGAACCGTCTCCTCCAATAACTATCAGCCCGTCAATTCCGCGCATTCTTAGTTGCTCAATTGCTTTTTGCTGCCCTTCTTGAGTCTTCATCTCAGGGGAGCGGGCGGTCATGAGCACAGTTCCACCCCTGTGCACAATATCTGCGACCGAGCCGAGATTCATCTCCCGGAATTCTCCGTGGATTAAACCTTCAAAGCCGCGTTTTACCCCATACACTTTTAAGTCATGATAAATCCCCTTACGCACAACGGCGCGGATAGCAGCATTCATCCCCGGCGCATCCCCTCCACTGGTGAGAACAGCAATACTTTTAAGAGTGTCAGGCATGTTAATTATCACTCCTTCGTCCTAAAATTATTCCCCACTTTTATGCAGGTCATCCGCGAGGTTTCCCGGGAAACAGGCCACCTCCAAGGAAATCTTGGATGCCATCGAGCATGGCTGAGCCTCCCCTTTCTTCAAGCACCATGCGGAACCTCTTAACCTTTGAATCAAGTTGTGGGTCCTCACTCGTTTTACTCTCTAATCTATGGCAGGCTTCTATCATGGCGGTATGACCGCGCCCAAAATATGCTCCGATCTGGGAATACGACAAGTCGGTATAAGTCCGTATTAAATAGATCGCTATTTGCCGGGCTTCATTAAGACTAGACCTTCGACTGTTCCCCTTAATCTCCTGAATAGACACTTGCATCGTCTCAGCCACGAAACGAACGATATTGTCCGGATGCAAGGCAGTTTCTTCTCTGGCAGTACGTTCACACCAATACTGGGAAAAGCAATGATAGCTAAGAGCATCTTCCTTAGCTGAGGCAAACCTGATAAAATTTTCAAGCTCTGCTTTAGCTTCTTTAGGATTTTTCACGTGCTGCGCTAACGCAGGGATAAGCTCACGCTCAAGCGCCAATCGCAGACGCCGTACTTCAATTTCAATAAACCTCTCCAATTCCCAAGACTTAGGATAATCAATGCCCACAACTACTCCACTCATAAGCCTGGAAGCAAACCGGGCACCCAAGAATTCTAGGTGAAGGGAATCAGCACGCAGGGAGAAAACCATTTTCCCCCCTCGCTGGCTTAGATGTTCATATGTATGATACAGTTCCTCAATACTGGCTGATTTTCCAGGTAATAAATCGAGCCCGTCCACGAGCAGAAGCTCACTGCTGCGCCATTTGGAGCGCAAAGGAGATAAATTTTTTTCCTGGACTGCCTGGGAAAATTGGCGTGAAAAATGTAAAGCGTTGAGGAAATTGACCCGGACGCCGGATTTTCTCATGTTGGAGACCAGCCAGGATAAGAGTTTGGTCTTGCCCACCCCGGCAGGTCCATAAATTAACAGAGTCTGGGGCGCGGCAGCCCAATTATATGATTCAACAGCCCTGTGGGCAAGCAAATTATAGTCACTGATAAACCAGTCCAACTTTTATCTCCTTCCTCGGGAGTAAGGAAAAATTACTTATTCAAACATTTGTAGTAAAACTGTCGTAGTAAATCTATCGTAACAAACTCTTTCCTTTTATACAACCTGTCCTTAAGACTATCTCTAATATTTTCCTCAAAAGACCCCACAAAAAGAAACCTCCTAGGAGGTTTCTCTTT
>DAHVVW010000094.1 GCA_027357125.1 Clostridiales bacterium | reverse complement strand
GCTTGCCCCATATATCCATCTAATCCAACATATCTTCAGACTGATCATCCCTAAATCCATAAATCAAACTATACAAGAAAATAACCAATTATTGGGCTATACAATGTCATTCCAGCCATTATTTCAAAATATGCTGTGAAGGGCTTGCAATAAGTTTTTCTGAAGGTAATAAACAGGGACTTCCCGAGTTGAGGGGAGTCCCTGTTATATAACTTAAGAATATGAAGAATATTATTACCAGGTATAGCGATTCACGCTCCCTGTCGGCAAACTACCGCCAATGTCATTTATCGAATCCTGAGGGGGTCAGACCCCGGGGTTAGCTTATCTTCGCCTGAACCGGGGCTGTGCTTACAACGTGTTTACCTATGCCCAGCTGGGAAGTTGGTATGCCGAGGGCCATGCCCATGATTTCCGTGAGATACATAACCGGAACTTTGGTTTCCCGGCCGGTAGCTTTGGCCACCGCTCCTTGGCGTAGGTCCAGATTAGACATACACATGGGGCAGGCGGTGGCAATGGTGTCCGCACCGGCGTCTTTAGCCTGGTGAACAATGCGTCCGCTCAGCTCGACCACAACCTCAAGACGGGTAAGCACATGAGCTGCCCCGCAGCAGTCTGTTTTGGCACCCCAGGGAACTACGGTCGCGCCCAGAGCCTCCAAGAGTTGATCCATGCTGGTCGGATTCGTTGGATGATCGAATTGCGCAATTTTCGCGGGGCGGGTCAGCATGCAGCCGTAATAAGGAGCTACTTTCAAGCCTTTAAGCGGCCTTTTTACTTTCTTAGCGATGGCGTCAATTCCAAGGCGGTCAACCAGGAGTTCGAGGATGCTCATCACATGCACGGAGTTGTTAAGCTTCATTTCGATCGCTTTTTCGACTTTCACCTTGGTCTCAGGCTTGTCTTTACATTCGATTTCCGCCGTGCGCAAGTGATTAAAGCAGGCGGCGCATGGTGCCATGACTTCCTTCATTCCGGCTTTTTCCGCCTGGGCCAGGTTGCGAGCAGGCAAAGCCAAGGCCAGGAGGTGGTCGGTCTGGTGCGCCGGGGTTGAGCCGCAGCAGTTCCAGTCCGGAATTTCTTCTAACTGTACCCCCAGTGTGTTTAAGACTGACTGGGTGGACGCTTCATAGTTTTTGGCGGTGGAGTGGAGGGAGCATCCGGGAAAATATCCTGTTTTCACTTGGCGTGCCCTCCTTTAAGCTTCTCGACATTTTCAAAAATCTTGGCTACGTGTGCTTGGCCCTGAATCTTATGCGGGAAGACGTCCCCCACACCCATGATTCCTTTCAAAAACATAGACGGACCAATCGGGATCAGGGTCGCTACATCTTTAACAAGCTGACCTTGACTGAGCATGTTCTTGACCATAAGGTTTACTTCATGCATGCGCCCGTTGTTGCGCACTTCCCCCAGGAAAATGCTGTTCATCTTCGGGATTTTCTTCTCATTCGTCTTATATCCTTCTTCTTTGCCCATTTCCCGCAGCACGTTCATCACTTCATACATTTCGAACCCGGTCGGACATTGCGCGCCGCAAGTCCCGCACTGGATGCACATCTGAATCGACTTACTGGCAAGAAGTTGGTCTTTCATGCCATAGACGATCATCTCTAAGATAGAGTTCGGGGCATAGTCCATGATCCCGGAAAATGGACAACCGCCGGAACATTTGCTGCACTGGTAGCATTCCTGAACTTTCTGGCCGCTGCGGGCTTCGACTTCTTCAAGAAAGCTATGCTTTTCTCCTAAAAATACTTTCACTCGCTTCACCCTCTCCTCGGTGTTTCGCACAGTGTTCAAACTTATGATAAACCAATGATGGCTGCAGGTATTTCGGTTCAATGCCGCGGGCCAAAGCCTCATCCCGCAAGACTGCATTTATTTCGTTTAATGGAAGCCCCACCGGGCACACCGCCTGACAGCCGGTGCAGTTTTTGCCACAAAGCCAGATGGTGCGGCTGTCCAGGACTTTATCATCCTGACAGTCCAAGAGGGACTCAACCACTTGACGTGGTGTCAGGTCAAATTCTTCCGTGTGGGCACACCCGCCGCCGCATTTCGAGCACTGAAGGCAGGATGTCAGCGACTTATGGATTGCCTGCTCAACCGTCGTGCGCACTCCGTCTTCCACAATCCGTAAACGCATTTTGAAGTCACTTCCTTTATGCCTTTATTTGATTAAAGTTAAGGCTTCACTGGCCGCCAGACCACCCATTGCGACCGAAGCTGCGATTTCCATGGGTTGGGTGCAGCTTCCGGCGAGGAAGATTCCGGGTTTAGATGAGTTTACGGGACGAACATTGGCCTCTGCCTCTTGGAAAAAGCCGTATTCATCCGTGGCGATCCCCAGAACCCCTGCCAGTTCGCGCGAACCCTCCGGCGGCTCCATGGCTGAAGCGAGAACCACTAAGTCAGCTTCCACTTCCACCGGGTTGCCGATAAGAGAGTCTTCCGCCCGCACCAATAGCTTTTGTTCACTCTCAATCACTTTAGCCACCCGGCCCCGGATGTAGCGCACATTGTATTCTTCCATCGCCAAGCGGATGAACTCTTCATACCCTTTGCCAAGCGCGCGGATGTCAATATAGAAAACATAGTTCAAAGACTCTGGATTGGCTTTTTTCATCATGATCGCATGTTTGGCGGAATAAGAACAGCAAATCTTGGAACAGTAACGATACCCTTTCGCCTTGTCGCGCGAGCCCACACAGTGTACGAATGCCACCCGGGCTTTCCCCTGAGGCAGACGGTTTTCCGCAGCCATTTTTTCAAACTCTAGGCTCGTAACCACTTTGGGAGAACGGCCATAGCTGTACTCTGTATAAGCAGTCGGCTCCATGTAGTGGAAACCGGCGGCTACAATAATTGCGGCAACATTTTCCGTGCGGGTGCCGGTAGCCGTCTTTAACTCAACTGTGAAATCACCGGCGCTTCCCTGACAGGACTGAAGAACGGTATGGGTGAGAATTTCTACGGTGGCAGCAGATTTTACACTGTCTATTTCTTTAGCCACGAGGGCTTTGGCATCGCCCAACACCGGAAAGGTAAAAGCCAGTTTGGCAAAATTCCCGCCAAGCTCAGCCTCTTTTTCAATTAAAATGACTTCCCCGCCGTTTTGAGCGATTTTCTGGGCGGCAGTGATCCCTGCGATTCCACCGCCGATAACTAACGTCTTTTTGCTCACGTTTCTTCCTCCCTCTAGCGACCGATGCGGTCTAAGACATCTTCAAGGCGCTTACGCCCGCTGATATGCGCGGCAAAAGCCAGTTTCGGGACAGCTAAGCCTAAAGCCAGGCCCACGAGCTGGGTAATGTGAATGACAGGAGTTTCATATGCGGCTGCCTGCCTGTAGTTAAGCTGTTGCTGGACCCGGTCAAGCTGGCTGTGACAGTAAGGACATTGCACGATTAAAAGATCCGGATCTGCTTCTTTCACAGAATCCAATTTGTGCTGAGTGTGCTCCAGGGACAGATCCTTGCCGTTAATAATTTGCGTAAAGCCGGTCCCGCAGCACTCACGGTTGGCAGTGTACGGAACCACAGTGCCGCCCATAATTTCAATTAGTTCTTCCATATAGGTGGGCATTTGCGCATCATCAATCGCGGTATACTTACCGCCTCCCAGGTAGTGGCAGCCGTAGTGGGTCGCTACTTTTACCCCTTTGAGAGGGCGCTTGACATTCTTGGCAATGTCATCTTTTAAGCGGTAGTACATCTCCGCAATGTGGTAAACATTACTGGTCCCTTTGTACTCACGGCCCATCATGTTCATCATCATATTGACACTGCCTTTGACTTCCTCATTGTGGTTCATAAAATGCCCAAACTCGTTGAGGAAAGTCCAGCAGCCGTTGCATAAGACGCAAGTGTCCAGGTTCTTTTCTTCTGCCAAGGAAAGGTTCCTGGCGACAGCCGGCATGGACGCCGTAGGGGCGGCCACATTGGCAAAGGTCACAAACCCGCCGCAGCAGGTCTGCTCGTCCGAATCAACCGGCTGGACACCCAAAATCTCCAGTGAGTCCCAACCGCAGGACTCGATTCCAGGGTATTTATTGCTGGCCACACAACTTTTGAAGAAAAAAATTTGTTCTGGTTTGGGGATCTGTGCTACTTTATCAGGCCTCGGCATGTGCTTTCCCTCCCGGTTCACCGTAATTATAGAAACGAAGCTTAGTCTTAATCTTGCCGACTTTCGCAGGCAGAGGCTTATTTTTGCAGCGTTTCATTTGCGCATCATCACATGTTTTGCAGTCTAGAAGTTCAACCCCGCCGATTTTCTTCATGAAAGAGGTCATCCCGCTTAAGTCAGAAATCATGTTAATCTCGGCCAGCCCGCGATCACTGACTTTGCGTTCGGGCGGAAGTCCGGCGGCCATACGGATTTTGCTAATATCTCCAACTGTCTCCATCGCTTCAGGATTACGCTCGAAAGTGGACACGGTTATCCCCTTTTTGAGATAATCCTTTTCAGCATATCCCTCAAGCTGCTTGACATCCTCCCAGCCGTACCCTTCGTTCATGGCCGCCAGGCGGAACATAAAGACAAAGAACGGAAAGTTAATGTCCATTGGACATACGGAATAACAGCCGCTGCAGAAGAAGCACTGCCATAATTCCACACTGGAGAAAACCCTTTTTAAGTTGCCATTGACAAGATCCCGGATGATTTTACGGGGATTGTAGCTTGGCGTGACAGCTGCAGCCGGGCACTGGCCCGTGCATTTGCCGCACTGCAGGCATTTTTCCGCTTCATTGACAAACCCCATGGCAATTGGCTTAAACTTCTCGTAAAAATCGTCATCCCAGTCTTTAACTTGTTCGAGCACACCTCGTCCCCCCTATTCCTCTTTCTTGCCCGTGAAGGCCTGTTTCATCATGGGCATCATTTGAGGCATGAACTTGAAAAGATCCTCCCGCGTGTCTTTACCGGCCGCCGCAAATTTGACCATGCCCGGCATCATCTTCATCATGCGCCCCAACGGCATTTCCAGGCTAAATAAGTCCTGAAAATAGTTGGCAGTACGCCCCGCCACATCTCGGCTGGTCTCTTGGCCATAAGCCTCCAAGTAATTATCTGCCATTTCCTCTCACCTCCCATGGGAAAGTTATCCCAAGTATAAATTTAAGTTAATTAGTTCACAAGGTTAAGCAAAAAAATTTGCTTTTACGCTAAGAAATGAAGATATATTTTTGATTCTTGAGATCGTACTTGACTGTACATTCACGCAGATCCCCTAAAAAAATGCCTGCCTGTAGAGTTCGCAAGCCTCAAGATTCTCCGTGTTGATACGGCTGACTAAGGCACTGGCCGCGGCAGCCCAAGTTTAAGATTTGTTCCGGTTCCATAGGATTGTACAGGGGGCGGAAAAAGCCGCATTGGGAACAGTAGTCTAAATTGATCGCGTAATTTAGGCCCCCGCACTGCGGGCAAGTTATGGTTTTCACATTAGGAGGCAACGGATTAACTTTTTCGAGCACCATGAAAAACTTCGGGCGAAATTCCGCCACCAATTGACCGCAGTGAGAACACTCCAGCATTTGTACCCCTCCCCCCTGGACGGGATTGATTTTCGCTTTAAGCATACATCTAAACTATAGCAAGGTCAATAAGTTTTTGACTATAGATAGCATC
Source organism: Clostridiales bacterium (assembly GCA_027357125.1). Lineage (GTDB taxonomy): Bacteria > Bacillota > Desulfitobacteriia > Desulfitobacteriales > Desulfitobacteriaceae > Paradesulfitobacterium. The sequence continues at coordinate 1,833 of DAHVVW010000094.1, read as the reverse complement.
TATACCTCTGTTCATTTTCGTACAATCTAACTATTTTCGACAACTTAACCCCAAAAATTCAGCGCATAGGTTTAAAAAACCGCCAACTAACAAAGCGGCGGTTTTTATAATTAATGGTTAATTACTGATTCAGTTTCATCAAGGTTTCAATCGCTTTATTTAACACCTCTTTTCTGTCTTCACCTTTTTCAAGGGCATCGATCATGCAGGTATTGGCATAACGCTGCGCTACGACCACCGACACCTTATGAATAGCGGAACGTATCGCGACAAGTTGAAGAAGTATCTCCTCACAGGACTTATCCTCTTCCATCATCCGCTCAACCGCGGCCATATGCCCCCGTACGGTCTTAAGCCGGGTTAAAATCTGTTTTGTTTCCGTTGGGTCAACATGTTTCATCACTATTCCTCACTTCTTATAAAGCTTAATATATTTGGCGTAACTTTTCAAGACCCGTCCAACATACTCGCGTGTCTCTTGGAAAGGTATGTCTTCCTGACGAATGTTCTCAAGCTCAAGCTGCCTTTGCTCAATCCACTCTTTCACATGCCCGCTGCCGCCATTATAAGCCGCCAAAGCCAAAGTCAGGTCATTATTGAATTCCTTCTGCAAATTGGCTAAATACCAGGTTCCGTACTGTATATTCTTGTCCGGAACGACCAGATCCTCATCTTTGTAGTTTTTGTCTCCAAGGCTTTGCGCAATCCAGCGAGCTGTGGCAGGCATAAGCTGCATTAAACCCCGCGCTCCTTTGTGCGACTCCGATTTGGGAAGGAATCTGCTTTCCTCACGAATGACCGCCGCTACCAACAGCGGATCGACCCCATATTGCCTGGAATATTTTTCAACTGTAGCGCGATACGGATAAGGGTAAAATATTTTTTGAATCGCATCGATCTGTCCCGTGGCCCAGGCAAGAAGAACGGCTGCCAGGGTAAGAACGAATATTCTTTTTATGGTAAGCAAAAAAATGCTTCTTCTTTTCATTAACACTCCTAATTTACTCAAGAATAGACGCATAATATCACTTGAGCCAGAAAAGGGCCTAAACTTGGATCCGCTAGTAAGGAAGCCCATGCTACTACTGTATTCAAATCTGCGGATTTAAGTCCTGTACAAGCCTTGCCCACAGAATTTTCAGCTGGTTTTCCGTGCTCTCCCAGGTCTTGGAGTTGTCAATGACTGTCTGGGCCTTGGTGGCCTTGTCGTCGAGCAGCATCTGCGCTTGGATACGAGCCAGAACTTCCTCCCGGCTCAGCTTGTCTCTGTGTAAGACGCGCTCTACCTGGACCGCAAGCGGAACCCACACGACCCAGACCTCATCGACGAACTTGTCCATTCCGGCCTCAAATAAAAGGGGAATATCCCAGAAGCATAATCTTACCCCTTGTTCCTGAAAGATTTCCCTTTCTCTCTCCATCTTGACTAAGACTTGCGGATGCAGTATTTTTTCAAGCCGCCTGCGCTGAGCCTCATCTCCAAAAACAATTCTACCCAGTGCCCTGCGGTCCACTGCGCCGTCGGCACCGAGAATATCGCGGCCGAATTCTTGAGCAAGCAGAGAAATCGTTTTCTGATCTCCAGCCAGAAGTTCGTGCACCATCTTATCCGCATCAAGCACCGGAACCCCGTGTTCTTGAAGCCAGTGGGCAACGCTGGATTTCCCGCTGCCTATTCCTCCCGTAAGGCCAACTGTGTACAATTTTTTGCCTCCTTATTCATTTAGTACGTTCAACAAAGGCAACTAGGTTTTTTTATACCATTCAGAAAGTATAAGTTTTCTTTATGTTGTTGATCCTAAAAGAGTTTCCCGATTCCCACCAGAATCAGCA
>DAHVVW010000093.1 GCA_027357125.1 Clostridiales bacterium | reverse complement strand
ATGCCACCCATGCCACCCATGGCAGCCGCACCTTTATCTTTTTCCGGGAGATCGGTAACAAGGCACTCTGTGGTCAGCAGCATTGCAGCGATAGAAGCCGCATTTTGGAGAGCGGAACGGGTAACTTTAGCCGGGTCAACAATACCGGCTCCGATCATATCTTCGTAATCCATCGTTAAGGCATTGAAGCCAACACCACGGCCATGGGTACGAACTTTTTCCACGACTACAGATCCCTCAAACCCAGCATTGTTGGCGATTTGACGCAGAGGCTCTTCTAAAGAGCGGCGCACGATCGTAACCCCGGTCTTCTCATCCCCGCTAAGTTCTATCTTGTCCAAAGCAGCAATGGCGTCAATGAATGCGGTGCCGCCGCCGGCTACGATTCCTTCTTCGACTGCCGCACGGGTGGCAGCCAAAGCATCTTCAATCCGCAGTTTCTTTTCTTTCATTTCCGTTTCGGTAGCAGCGCCGACTTGGATAACTGCTACGCCGCCTGCCAGTTTGGCCAAACGCTCTTGCAGCTTTTCACGGTCGAAGTCAGAAGTTGTCTCTTCGATTTGCTTCTTAAGCGCTTCCACCCGTTTTTGGATCTCATCAGTGCTGCCAGCGCCTTCGACAATCGTGGTTTCTTCCTTGGTAATACGGACTTGGCGGGCACGACCGAGCATATCAATCGTGGTATTTTCCAGTTTTAAGCCCAGATCTTCCGTAACTACGGTACCACCGGTGAGGACTGCAATATCTTCAAGCATGGCCTTGCGGCGATCGCCGAATCCAGGGGCTTTCACACCTACAGCAGTAAAGGTTCCGCGCAGTTTGTTCACAACCAAAGTTGCCAAAGCTTCCCCTTCAACATCCTCGGCAATAAGAAGGAGTTGACGGCCTTGCTGCACAACTTTCTCCAACACCGGGAGAATGTCGGCAATAGCACCGATTTTTTTATCCGTAATAAGGATAAAAGGATCATTAAGCACGGCTTCCATTTTATCGGTGTCTGTAATCATGTAAGCAGAAATATAACCGCGGTCAAATTGCATACCTTCCACAACTTCCAGTTCCGTGGTCATCCCTTTAGCTTCCTCCACGGTGATAACTCCGTCTTTGCCAACCTTCTCCATCGCTTCCGCGATCAGCTCGCCAATCGCGCTGTCCCCGGCAGAGATAGATGCAACTTGCGCGATCGCCTCTTTGCTTTCAACTGTCCTGGCATTCGCTTTAATATCGTCCGCAATCGCAGTAACAGCGGCCTCAATGCCGCGCTTTATACCCATTGGATTAGCGCCGGCGGCTACGTTCTTCAGACCTTCACGGATAATAGCCTGGGCTAACACCGTAGCAGTAGTGGTACCGTCTCCAGCCACATCATTCGTCTTAGTCGCAACTTCTTTAACAAGTTGGGCACCCATGTTCTCAAAAGGATCTTCAAGTTCAATCTCACGGGCAATAGTGACACCGTCATTCGTAATAAGCGGAGAACCGAATTTTTTATCTAAGACCACATTCCGCCCCTTGGGTCCCAAGGTAACGCGTACGGCTTCTGCCAAAGCGTTGACGCCACGTTCCAAAGCATGACGTGCATCCTCATTAAAAACAATTTGTTTAGCCAACGTCTATTCCTCCCTAACATTTTTACCTTAAATATTTGAGGTAACTCTTATTCACCAACGATCGCCAAAATATCGGACTCTTTCAGAATTAAGTACTCTTGGCCGTCATACTTGACTTCCGTGCCCGCATACTTGGAATAAATCACGCGGTCACCCGCTTTCACATCAAGCGCAGCCCGCTCCCCTTTTTCTATCTTTCCAGGTCCGACAGCTACGACTTCTCCCTCCTGCGGCTTTTCCTTAGCAGTATCAGGCATGATGATTCCGCTCTTTGTTTTTTCTTCCATCGGGAGTGCCTTGATCACAACCCGATCTCCTAGAGGCTTAATGTTCATTGAAGTAAGTCCCTCCTTAAAATTTCCTAAATATTTATTCATGCGTACTGTTATATGTTGTTAGCACTCAATTAAGTTGAGTGCTAACATCTAGCTATAATAATATGCAAGGGGCTAAAGGAAAGCAACCCCCTCTACGGGCCAAATTTGGTTATTTCCCGTCTAATAACTAAACTATCACATATAAATCGCCCTAATACTTCATCTTACACCTTCTAACATAAGGACGTGTATCTTTGGAATATTATCTCTTGTTAACATACTCAGCATTTGAACTCTAACGATTATATTGACCAAACTTTTTTGATTTTATTCATTGTTCCACACCTTTTTGGGACAAAGATCATAACCTATACCAGAAAGGAAATACCAAATGTAAGACGAAAAGTTTCTCGCATGTAAGCTTTGGCTGACAAAGCAAACCCTATACCAAATCCCGATCTCAATCTTCTGGCGCCGTTTCTCACGGCAAGTTAAGAAGAAAGGGGCAATATTTTATGGGCTTTGGTACTGGGTGGTGGGGGTATCCCTATTGTAAACCTTTCATCGTGGGCTTGTTTGACACCTACCCCATTGGCGCTCTTCTCCTCATTGGGATGGACTCGGGATTCTGGCGCGGTAACTTCGGCGGGCTTCAAGACGGAGTCGCTCTGCTGACAAACGCTCAGTTGTTCTCGAATGTGGGCACCCCGATTGATGGCATCCGTCCGGTTGTGCGCATTCCGCTCCGCAATATCACCTTTGTCAGCCAATAATAAAAAATGCCGGGCAGGAAAACCTGCCCGGGCACATAATATTACTCTCAGATATTCCAAGCCGTTTTCCTCTCATCTTCTGCAGCCGCATCACGCGGCTAATCAATCTCGAGAAAGGGGTAACGGTTTATGAGTTTGTTTGGCGTTCCATTCGCACCCGTTCCTTTTGTTGTTGGCTTGTTTGACACCTATCCCATAGGGACCAGATTGGCTGTAGGTATGGACTCCGGCTTCTGGTTGGGCAACTTCGGCGGTTTGCAAGACGGAGTCGCATTGCTGACAAACGCCCTGCTCCATTCCAACATCGGCACCCCAATTGACGGCATCCGCCCTGTAGTACGCATCCCGCTGCGCAGTGTTACTTTCGTGAGTCAATAATACCATTTCAAACCAGCCACAAAGCCTCCTTAACCGTCAGGACAAGTAGCCTTAACTAGACCCTAGAAGCCGGGCAGAATATCTGCCCGACTTTACTTAATTCTGAAAATCTTTTGAGAGCTGGCACACTGCAAAGCTGTTCCAAATCTTCCTTGGAACAGCTCCGTTATTTTCTCTATGATAGCGAAATGTTATTGTTCCAGCCTCGCGTACCGTTCTCTTATTTCCTCGATCAGAGGTCCGAGGTTGGCCTGCACAACAGGATGCTCAATATTAAGAAGGTAAATCTTCGTCCTGCCGATACGAAGACTGGGATCGGAATGCTCACGTTCAATTAGAATTTTCTCACGTAAAGCATAGCGGATAAGCTCTTTAACCTGGGTTACCGGCCGCGCCAGCCGCTCACTCAGGGCGGTGCGGGCCTTGGTAGAAGCAACATAAGGCAGACGCATTTGTATTTGCGCCAGGATCCCAAGTGCCTGCTCCAGGTCAGCTTCCGGGTGATATTCTTCATCCGAACCAAAGCTGAGCATCTCGGTGACAATCCCCGTACTTTCGCAATAGGGCTGCAGGGAATGGTGAACACTGCCATCCACTCCGATAACCCTAACCTCTTTCCCCCAGGCCCGGATCTTCCTGATCAAAGGCAGGAAATCCCCATCCCCGCTTAATAATACAAAGACATCTACCGTAGAGGGCCGTGTCAGCAAAATCTCCAGAGCCTCAAGCATAAGCTCCAAATCTGCAGCATTACGACGCAAATCTGTATTTGAGTAATTGTTTTTTCCATACACATGTCTGGTGAATACATTCGTTTTTTCGAAGGTAGTCTGGGTGCGCCAGAACTCCTCGCGATCAAAATTGGCAAAGAGATAAATAGCCAATAAGTCCTTGTCCGTCCGCTGGGCATACTGTTGCAAAGCCTGCACGAGCAATTCAGGTGCCAGTTTGTACCCTCGTTCCTGCATGCCGGTCCAAATGTTCTCGTAATCGACAAACGCAATGGCTTTCACTCTTTCACCCCGTTTCCTGCTTGTCTAGTATAGTGTACGCTGGAAATGGACAGGAGTGACAGGCCAAGCAACATTAGTTGAGCCCATGCATCAGAATACGGAAAAGAGGCCGTAGCGGCCTCATCCTCTCAGAAATCCAGGTCATGTCCTTTAAGCTGTCGGCGTCCCACACTCGCTTGCTTCCCCTTTAAGAATCTCAATTCCATGGGTAAGCGCAGGAGAGACCGCCTGCCAACATTCCCGCACAGCTTTCGGACTGCCGGGCATGTTAATGATCAATGTGTACTTCCTTATAACTGCCACCGCCCTGCTCAGCATCGCCTTGGGCGTGGCTTTAAGACTCTCAGCACGCATTACCTCTGCGATGCCGGGGACATTCCGTTCTGCTATTGCCAAAGTTGCCTCCGGGGTAACATCACGCTGGGAAAATCCTGTTCCGCCGGTGGTCAGGATCAAATCCAACTGCAATTCATCAGCCCAGCGTCTCAGCGTCTCGGCGATCAACTCCCGGTCGTCAGGCAAAACCTCATATTCCACGACTTCCCCTTCGATCTCGCGCACCAATTCGCGCAAAGCCGGACCGGACAAGTCCTCTCTCTCCCCGCGCGACCCCTTGTCACTGGCAGTAATGATACCCACGCGGAACATTAGGAAACCACCTCGATTTTATCTCCTACGTATACCGGTCCGCCTGTGAGAACTTTTATGAAAATACCCTCCTTGGGCATTACGCAATCTCCGGCCTGGTAGTAAATAGCACATTTATTGTGGCATTCTTTACCGATTTGAGTTACCTCCCCCAGGCTGCTCTCCCCAATTTTTAGCTTCGTCCCCACCGGCAGACTTACTAAATCAATATCTTCCGTGGTTAAATTCTCAGCAAAATCCCCCGGATGCACGTCAAGCCCTTTCTCCTGCATCTTCTTAATGCTTTCCAAGGCCAGCAGGCTTACCTGACGGTGCCAGTCTCCTCCGTGCGCATCTCCTTCGATTCCGAAATTAATTTTCAGCACCCCTGCTTCTACGTTTTTCTTACGGGTGCCTTTCCTTTCACTCGTACATACGGCTACGATTTTCCCCATTAGTATTCATCCTTTCATACAAATCTACTTTAAGGTATTTTTTTCCCTGATAAAGTGCCCGCTTTTTCCTCCGGACTTTTCCGCTAAATAGATATCTTTGATTGTCATCGTCTTATCGACTGCTTTACACATATCGTAAATTGTTAAAGCGGCCACGCTCACTGCAGTCAGAGCTTCCATCTCCACCCCGGTTTTCCCGGCAACTTTGACAATCGCTTCGATCTCGACCGTACCGGGCCCTTCTAAATGAAAGTTTAATTTGGCACTGGTAATGTTTAAGGGGTGGCACATTGGAATTAAAGCTGAGGTTTGTTTCGCAGCCATAATTCCCGCCACTTGGGCAACCCCCAGGACATCTCCCTTGGCAATCTCCCCTTCTTTGATTAGCCTCATAGTCTCAGGCTTCATCTCAACCTGGCCGCGGGCTACCGCCACCCGTGCCGTCTCGTCCTTGGCACTCACGTCAACCATGCGCGCGCGCCCTTCTTCATCAAAATGGGTCAATTCCATGTCTCAACCTCCAATCTGGGACATAAGGCGTTGGTCCTGCCATTCCTCATCATTCATATGATGTTCAGCTGGTTTCAGCCAAACACCCTTAGCAAACAAATCCCCAATTTCCGCATCACTGGCAGCGCTGCGCAAAGCTTGACGCAAATCCACTTCGAAGCTGCTATGCAGGCAAGGCCTGAGTTTGCCGTCCGCCGTCAAGCGCACTCTGTTGCAGGTATGGCAGAAGTGCCTGCTCAAAGCGCTGATAAACCCGATTGTGCCCTTAAATCCGGGCGGGCGGTAATATTCCGCCGGGCCTCCGCCTTGGACATCTTCGGTAGCCAACACATCCTGGATTCCCAAGATCTCCTGCATTTCCGTAATCGGCACGAACTCATCCCGGTCGGAAGCACCAATCGGCATCAGTTCAATAAAACGTACATGGAGCGGATAAGTGCGCGCCAGCTCTGTAAGCTTAGGCAATTCTTCAAGGTTTTGACTCCGTGATACTACGACATTCAACTTCACCGGATCAAGTCCGGCTTCGAGGGAGCGAAAAACTCCTTGCAACACTTGGTGCACATCCCCGCCCCTGGTAATATGCCGAAAACGCTTGGGGTCCAGTGTATCCAAACTGACATTTACCCGCTGCACCCCTGCCCGCTTCAGGTCAAAAGCGTGCTCAGCCAGTAAAATCCCATTCGTCGTAAGCATTAGATCATCCACGCCAGGGATCTGGGATGCCTGCTCTAAAAATGAGAGAATCCCCTTGCGCACTAAAGGCTCCCCTCCGGTGATACGGAAACGCCGAAAGCCGAAGCGGGTACTGATGTTTATCAGACGCAAAATTTCTTCAAACGAAAGAATAGAATCGTGGGAAATCCAATTAACCCCTTCTTCCGGCATGCAGTACCGACAGCGCAGGTTGCAGCGATCCGTTACCGAGATCCGGAGATATTCAATTTGCCTTTTGAATTGGTCCTGCATACTAGCCCTCGTTTCTAAAATAAAATATCCGCGGTCTGCAAATAACCGCGGACATATGTCCGTTATTGTACAGACTCCTTTCCAATCAGGAGATATCACCGTTTCCGGTCATACCCGAGCGCCCGCTTCATGAGGCACTTGCCTGGTCACCATTGCCGTAGCTTTAGGTTATCCAGTTTCGGAGTTTATTTAGCTTTTCATGCTATTTATTCGTTAAACAACCCTGAATCCCTTTTTTAAGCGCTAAGTGATTTTCAAACTTTAAGAGTAAGAAATAATGGAGAAATTCTCACATTATTTGATATGACTCTCCCTATCGTTTATTATAATATAGGCTTGGTTTTTTTTCTATATGCCTTAGCTGCGATTCTTATAGGTATTTTTATTGTAGGTATTATTTTTGTGAAAATTATTGTTACAGGTATTATCTAAGCCAGAGGGGAGGACATATGAGTCACATGAATGAAATCAAAAGTTTTGCCATACTCAAAGCACAGGGACAGTTAGTTACAGCCACTAATGATATCGTCGTCTCTGAAATTCCCTTAACAGTTTATTTTAATGAAGAAGAAATCGTAACTTTGCTCTGCTCTCCGGCGCAGATTGAAGAACTTACGCTCGGCTTCCTGCTCACTGAAGGGTTTATCAAAAAGCAGAAGGATCTTTACTCCCTGCGCTACGAACCTGAAGAAAACCTCATCTGGGCCGAGGGCAAAGCCCGCCCTCTTCAGAAAGAATTAATGAGCAAGCGTTTTCTCTCAGCCTGCTGCGGCAAAAGCCGCGCCTCTTTTTACTTTGCCAACGATGCCCGCTTAGTTAAGCCCCAAACTTCG
>DAHVVW010000092.1 GCA_027357125.1 Clostridiales bacterium | reverse complement strand
CCGCAAAGGCTGTCCTTTGAGAGAACTGTAAATAGCCAAGGTTGTGGCTAGCCCGGCCGAAGGCCCGTCAATCTTGCCCCCGCCGATTACATTAACATGCACGTCATAATTGCTCAGGTCTTCCCCCGTCAGATTCCTGATCATCGCCGTGGCATTAAACACCGCATCGCGGGCCATGCTCCCAGCCGTTTCATTAAAACGAACCGAGCCTTTCCCGTTGCGGTCAGTAAAAGTTATCACTTCAATCTCCAACACAGACCCTACAAAACCTGCCACTCCCAACCCCAAAATACGTCCGGTTTCCGGTTCGGATGTCGCTTTATTGACATTATAGGGAGTAAGGCGCGCTGAACGCATGACTTCGTAGACATCGGCACTAGTGACTGTAATCCTCTCTTGCTCAGGGTTACGGAACCGCGCCAAGCCGTAAGCATCTGTCAAAAGGCTGGTTGCTTTACGGCCTTCAATCACGTACTCGCTAATGATTTCCGGTACATTTTTCTCCAGGCTCACTCCCAGTTTGAAAGCTGCCTGGCGCACGATATTCTGAACATCCACAGGTTCCAGCGGGACAAAGTAAATCTCAGCACAGCGGGAACGGAGTGCTGGGTTAAGTTCACCGGGATCGCGTGTGGTCGCCCCGATCAGGACAAAATCAGCGGGCGCGCCTTCCTCAAATAATTTCTTAATATACTGTGGAATAGAGGGGTCGCCCGGGTCGTAATAGGATGAATCAAATGACACCCGCTTGTCTTCCAAAACTTTTAAGAGCTTATTTAAAAGAAGACTGTCCATTTCTCCGATCTCATCAATAAAAAGGATCCCCCCATGAGCATCGCTTACCAAGCCAAGCTTGGGCTCTGGAATTCCGGTGTCAGCCAGATCGCGTTTAGCTCCCTGATAAATAGGGTCATGCACCGAACCCAAGAGGGGATTGGTCACATCCCGGGGATCCCAGCGCAATGTCGTACCATCCACTTCGACAAAAGGAGCATTAGAGGCAAACGGGGAATGAGGATGTTTCTTCACCGTCTCCAATGCCACCCTGGCAGCAGATGTTTTTCCAACTCCCGGCGGCCCGTAAATCAGAATATGCTGGGGGTAAGGAGTGGCCAGCTTTGCCAGCAAGGCTCTGACCGCACTTTCTTGCCCGATAATCTCCTCCACAGCCTGGGGGCGAAGAATATCCGCAGCCTGGCTCCCCAGCTTAGTCTGGTTCATAACCTCAAGCACCGCAAGTTTCTTCAAAGTCTGCGCATTTTCCGGGCTTGAAGTTTCTTTCAGAACCTGCATTTTTATGTCTTTAACATAATCTTCATGCCGCTCCTGCATTTTGTCGGCGACCGCTTTTTCCAGGCGGTCTTCCACCGAGCGGCGGGCCAATAAATCAGCAATCTTTTCCTCAATCTCATCCAGGAGCGCAGGGATCTCCTGCTTCCGGGGAGTTGGCTTGACCGTAGGGTCATCACTGATAAGCTTTTGCAGCCCGGCCACCCGCTCGGGCAGGCTATCTGAACGCATTAGGCTCAAGGCTTCAAGTTTACTTGCTTTTAACACGAGTTTATCAGAACCATAGTAATTTGCCAGCAATCCGTAAAGGGCATCTACTTCACGCTGCCACTGCTCCTCATCGTCCAACCGTTCACTCCAAGTATTATGCTGCAACCATTTTGTTAATAGCCCTTTCATCGCTGTCCCCTTCCAGTCCGAGTTTAGGAGGCGATAACCTTTACCTGTATGCGGGCACTAACTTCCGGATGGAGTTTAGCCACAATCGTATATTCCCCTAACGCTTTAATCGGTTCTTTAAGTTCCAGCTTTCTCTTGTCCAGCTCAATACCGTAATTCTTTTTAAGAGAATCCGCGATCTCCTTCGTTGTAACCGAACCGAATAAACGTCCCCCTTCCCCGGTTTTGGTACCCACTTCTACGATTAGGGAATTAAGGCGATTAGCCAACTCGTTCGCATTCTGCTTTTCCTTTTCTTTGCGCTTTTCTTCCACCACTTTTTTATGAGCCAAGTCCTGGAGACTGCCGGAGGTAGCCTCCACTGCCAAACCCTTGGGGAACAAGAAATTGCGGGCATACCCATCCGCAACCTCGCACACTTGTCCTTGCTTGCCCAAGGCTTTAACGTCCGCTTTGAGAATAACCTTCATCATAACTCACCCCGCCTTGTTTAGCCTTTTGACTCAGGCAGCTTCCTGAAATTAAGCACCATGTCAAAAAGGCCGAACATAATAATACTGACGAAACTGAAAAAGAAATAAAAGAGATTGACCAGAATAAGCATCCACTTTAGGAACCGGGGCACCTGCGGCGACTGTAAAAAATAAAGGTAGACCGATATCCCAATGACCATAGCCAAAGCCACATACACAACCATTAGGTTGAGCCCCACTCCGCGTAAGGCATGCCAGGCTAACTCATCTCCCAAAAGGTAGCTGGCGAGAGCAAGGATAGCCCCCCAAATCGCATACCAGGGCAAGCGCCAGCGGGCAAACGGAACCATGCCCTCATTTTTATAAAACCAACGCCGGGCAAAATAAGCGACCACTCCAAATTCCAGCATGCTCGCAAGCGCAGTAAATGCCGGAGTTAACATGACATAGAATGGAAGATACTGCTCTAGAAAAAGGCGCAGCTGAGACTCGTCCACACCCTGTTGCTGAATGGCACTAAGCATACCGGAGGAGCGGTAGAACTCAAGCGCATAATTGGTAAAGTCTTTAATTGACTGTGTTTCCAAACTCTGAAACACAATATTTACAAAGGGCAAGGAGCCTAAGACTCCGGCTAAGACTAAACTCCAGAAGTAGACCACCCGCTGTGGCCACAGTCTCTGCAACCCCAACCCCGCTAGCATGGCAGCCCAAGGAACAAAGCTCATGTGCGCAGAGGCGGATAAACCGCGAATTATTAAAGGTAACACATAGCCTGCGCCCAAGAATAACATTGCCCTGCCTGGACCGTGACGCCTGATCACCACAAATACCGCCAGCATGATCAGAATTTCCAGGAACCAGCCCCATAAGTTCAAGCCTATTCCTAGCAGCGGCAGAAACAAAAGCAAAACCAGTCCCAGATAATCAATGACCTTCTCATCGCTGATATACATTAAAGCATTACTCCCAGCTTAATCTTCGGGGGCAAGGTAGCTATAAAGCAAGCTCAAATCCCCCCACTGGCTTTCAAGACCCGCCATATCCTGTGCCCGCCATTCTTCAAGGCGCTTGATCAAAGTTCTGTCCAAACGGGAAAAATCAAAGCCTAAGCGCTTGCTCACGAGGTAGCTTAAAGCTACCATGTCCGCCAATCCCTGAACCATCTCATTTTCCGCTCCGCTTACAGTACCGTGCTGAAAGAGCCACTGTGCCTGAAGCAGATTAACTTTTAGCTCCTCAATTGTTCTTAAACCCTTCACTACATCAACTTCAATTTGCTCCAAGGCCGATTCCTCCCAAAAATAAATACTGGGGCAAACTCCACCTTGGTAATGAATTCGTTATCTGGCAAAAATTCTCCTGCTAAAAACGAAAAAAGGGAGACGTGCTCCCTTTTCTTTACTCCACACTATATGGCAACAATGCAATACTACGCGCGCGTTTAATCGCAACTGTCACTTGCCGTTGGTGCTTGGCACAGTTACCGGAGATGCGGCGCGGCAAAATTTTACCGCGTTCAGTAACGAACTTGCGGAGTTTACCGGTCTCTTTGTAATCTAAGGACTCTACCTTATCCACACAAAAGCTGCATACTCTTTTGCGCGGACGGCGTCCGCGTTCACGCTTCATACCCTACCCTCCATTCAAAATGGCCTAAAACGGGATATCATCATCTAAGCTTACTTCATGCCCATAACTGCCAACAGCGCCCGCAGCGTGTTCAGTGCCGGTATTTTGTGAATCTTTCGGGCTTAAGAAGCGAACATCTTCAGCGATAACTTCCGTAACCCACCGTCTTTGCCCGTCCTGGGCATTATAAGAACGAACCTGAATCCGGCCGTCAACAGCAGCCAATTTTCCCTTAGCCAAATAATTTGTCACCAGTTCTGCCAATTGACGGTAGACTACACAGGGAATAAAGTCTGCTTCCCGTTCGCCCTGCGAGTTTTTGAAATTACGGTCAATAGCTAAGGTAAAATTAGCAACAGCTATCCCATTCGGAGTGTAACGCAACTCGGGGTCTTTCGTTAAACGGCCAATTAAAACGACGCGATTCAACACGGGAACCCCTCCTCAAAATTCCTACTATTCTTTCTTAGTAGTCAAGAAACGCAAAATGGCATCGGAAATTTTCATAATCCGTTCCACTTCTTGCGCTGTACGGGCCTCGCCATTAAAGGTCATCAGGACATAATACCCTTCCCGATAATCATTAATCTCGTAGGCCAAGCGGCGTTTGCCCCATTTGTCAATGGACAGGTCAGACCCACCGTTGGTGTTAACAATCTCACCATACTTGTCCACTTCGGCGGCAATCGCCTCATCATCCAGATCAGTCCGGATGATATACAATACTTCGTACACTTGCATGTGTGCACCTCCCCTCGGACTTAGCGGCCCCGTCTAGCGGAGCAGGGATTTGGCAAAGCTGCCAATAAAAAATTATAGCAGTTACAGGTAGAAAACGCAAATAAAACATTTTGTGAATGCGGTATTAAGATCGCAAGGTAAAATTAGCAATAGCGATGCCAAAGCTTTCGGCAGCCTGTGATAACTCTCCTGTCTCTGCGACAAGTTCTTCTACTACAGCGGCATTTGCCGTAGTGTTACTGGCAATTTCGGTGGCTTTGAAAGCAACACTGCTCACGGCCTTAGAATTTTCCTCAATAGCGTTTCCTGTCTGCGTTATGGACTCACTGAGTTCCTTAGATGAACTAATAAACTCCCCCATTAGTTGAAGCATTAAAGCGGCATCGTTATTATAGCTTTGAGCTGTTTCTACCATTTGTTCGTAATCCGGAACTACCTTTTTTCTTACAAAATCTAACATGGTCGAAGAGTTGCTGGTTAAGGTACGCACGGATTGGCTCACTTGCCCTATTATCACATGAATACTTCGTGCAATCAGTGCTGATTCCTCGGCTAGTTTACGGACCTCTTCAGCTACAACCGCAAATCCGTGTCCCATATCCCCCGCATGGGCAGCCTCAATAGCTGCATTGAGCGCTAATAAATTCGTCTGGGCTGCGATCTCACTAATGTCCTTCGTCATTTTTTGTACCTGATTGACGACTTCGGCATCGTGAATCGCTTTTTCCAGCCCCTCACTCATCAATTGATAAATATTCGTATCTTCTGCCCGTGACTTGGTAGCACTTTCGTTCATTCTACGAGCAGTCACTTGAATCTTTTCGATATCGTCCCGTCTTTCCGAAGCCCGTCGCAAGATAAACTCTGCTTCATGGTTAATACTCTCAGACACTGCGTACATTTCTTGAGATGAAGCCGATGCTTGTTGCATACCGCCGGAAATTTCTTCAGTGGCCGCCGCTATTACCTGCATCTGTCCTTGCACCTGATCAGTTTTGGCGACTACTTCCTGAGAAACAGAGTGGGCCAAAGCAGAAGTGCCTTTTGCTTGTTTTAAAACTGCGCTGATCTTGATCATGGCTTCATTAACACTATTGGCTAAGTTTTGAGTCTCATCCGTAAACAAGGCATCTATTTCTTTCGTAAAATCCCCCCTAGCCATCTCTTCGGCGGCAACTGCAACCGTGTGCATCCCTTTTGTAAGGAGCTTACTAAAAACCAGGGCCGCCAAGAAACTGCTCACCACTCCTATCACAGCGGTGAGCAAGGAATCACTGCTCATCTGCAAAGTCAGGGTAACCGTACCTACCACCAAGGCAAATAGGCTCAATATCTTCCAGCGGAGGGGGTAGCTTATGTTTTCAAATAATTTATTGTTATTTGTTTGACCCCCTGAGGATTTAGCGGTAAAAGCCTGGTATTCATCAAGCTGGATATCTCCTCCCACAACCCCGGCAAACTGGCCATTGTCCCGGAGAGGCGCAGTAACAGAAATCATCCAGGCGTTCGTAGCCCCCGTGTCCAGATAGGGTTCTGTGACGTGGAGTCCGTCTTCTTTAATCGCACCATGATACCAATCCATGCCTAGATTAGAAGGATCGAAATAATCGTAGTCCTTGTAATCAATTTCGAGAGTTTCCAGGTTGTGCGCGTTCCTTAGATATCCGCGTATATTCCACTTTTGTCCAGGAATATAGTTTTCCCTGACTGCCACATAAATGTTTTGCATAAATGTATTTTCGTTTGCCACTTTATTGATAAAGGCATCCCAGTTCGCTAGATTCTGCGCAGGTTCATTAGTGCTTAATCGCGCTGCCAGAACCGGAAGAGATTGTACCAGTACTTTCGCTCTTTCCAAAGGTTCATGCACATGAAAGGCAAAGGCAAAAGTCTTCACTAAGCGTTTGGATATTAAAATCCCGGCCAGTGACCCGAGCAAAAACGATAAGATCAAGGCAAACAACACCGAAAACCAAAATTGTCTAAAACCCAAAAATCCCCTGGCACTCATACTCATCAGTATGACTAATGCTGGCAACAGATTGCCCAGAACCAGTAGTTTTAGAGCGTTAAGGGGCAAGTTGGAGACCTTTTGGCTTGAAGCGTGGGTTATTACTCGTTGTGTATTTCTATTAAACCGATAGATTAAAACAAGCATTATAGGTAATATTAACAAGCTACCGAGTAGATAGATTTTGCTTTGAGCCGATCCGAAGCGGTCGAAAACCAGGTTAATCGGTAGGATCAACGCTTGGATAAGGATAAAGCATAAGACAAATACAGTGACGACGTAATTCTTAGCCGTTTTTATATTAATACTATTACTTCCCTTCTGAAGTATTCTAAGTCAAAAATGCTTTGATAGTTTTGCAGCTAGGACTTAGGAAATGATTTGGCTCTTAAAAGAATTGCGTTAATCAAGCCTATAGAAATGATAACGATAGCAATTGTTATAAAAATCTTTAAATTGGTTTTCACAACATCAAGATCCGTTATTACCCTTGTCGTGGTATTAATTGCCTGACCTAGGCTAGAGGATTCAATAGGTACGAGCTTCCCCGGCTTGCTATATGGCCAAATTGAAAGAAGATACGCCAGGAAATTAAGAAACTGCACCCCGATCACCGCAACTAGATTTAATTTTTTCCAACCGGATTGTCTATTGGACCCCTGTGTTTTTGTCATTTTTTCTTACCCTTTTTCCTAGTGTGTGTCCTACTAAGTTATTCTAAAAACATTTAGCTAAGTTTTATATCCCTGTACTCATTAGTGTACTTGGCACGTTCTCCGCCGATTAGCTGGGGCCGGGTGCGAGCAGCCGTCAAATGAGCTTGGCCGATGTTTTGGGTTTTAAGCCTAACTGGAACTGCCACCCTTTTTAAGTGCATGCCGATAAATGTATCGCCTATATCCAAACCGGCATGGCCCGTAATGGTTTGCACTACCACCGGATTGGTAAATTTCTGCATGGCCATTGTTGCCAGAGAACCCCCAGCTTTGGGGTGAGGGACGACGGCGACAATTTCCAAGCCGTATTTTTCAGCACATTCC
>DAHVVW010000091.1 GCA_027357125.1 Clostridiales bacterium | reverse complement strand
GCAAATAATGAACACGATAATGGCGAATATCAGGCAGCGAAAATGGTGACCAAACCATCCCCAATCCAAACCATCAGCCATCTATGACACCCCCCCTTGACGTTTTAGCATAGGAATGAGAGAGGGTTGTCTGATATAGGTTATGCTACTAAGTCAAAGAGCGTGCATTAATAAGGTGTTTATCCGGGCTGTCCCAACCTTACCCAAGACCGCCATTGCCCTGGGCACCCGGGAAAATAACACTACATTAGGGGCTACCAAGATTTTATTTTTGGCAGCCCCTGTAAAGATTTAGCTTGGAGAATTATTAAATGAAATTTAGCCCAATCCGTGTACGGGCAATTCTGCCGTAGGCAATGGTTCGGGATACCGGCGTGCGGGTTGGGGCATTGGATAGTGAACAAAACACGGTATCGGGCAGATATAATATCTCCGTAAATGGCTACCGCACCAGGGCATCATTAGATGCATACGCTTCTCCTCCTTGGATATAATTGGTCTTATTAGAAGTATATGTAGTTAAAATAGAGTTCGTAGCTTGATCTAACTAATTCTTGTAAAACACACGTTTACCCTCCTGCCACCCAGGGAAAGACTTTTACGGTATCGTTTTCCTGCAGCAGATAGTTTGTGTTTGTTTTGACCCCGTTAACCACCATGAAGGCAATAGCAGAAGAGGGAACATTTAGAAATTCCATTAAGGCGTTGAGAGAGAGGCTTGCGGGAAGATTGAGCTCGTGTAAACCTTCCTGGCGGCTGTACTTAGCCAGCGGACCGTATAAGCGAAGCATAATGCGCATGGTTGCTCACCGTCTCAGTCTTATTTAGTTGGGATGTGCACACTATACTATACAGAATATTCAGTAATGAGTCTAGAACGAAATTTCTTGATTTTATGTTCCTCCTCTACTTGGCTGAAACAGTAGTATCCAAGTAAAAGGGGAATTTTTCATGGGGTAAGCTGGCACGGGTGGTCTTGAATGCTGGGAAAGAGTTATAAAAAAAACGTCATAATAAATCAAAGAGGAGTCAAAAACTTGCAGGAATAAATAAAAAAATTGGAGAATTAAAGCTTAAAGAAAACAATGAGGAGTCGAAAGAGCATGCGGTTCAGGCTCAAACGGGCAACTTCTGCAAAGCCGCGGCGCAGTTTGTACCAGGAGTTACAGCTTTGTCGTTGGCGAATCGCCGCCTTGGTCGGCGAGGATATCGATGCCCGCTTGGTGGTGGATGCGGAGGGGCGGATACTCTATGCCAATAAGTCGGGGCGGCAGTTTTTGGACCGGGTGCGCTGCTCCTTGAATGACACTTTTTTCCCCTATCCCTTGCTGGACGGAGAGGTCGCGTATCTGGGGGACGAGGGGGAAGAACGGGTGGCGGAAATGCGGGTGGCTCCCGCTCACTGGGAGGATGCCCCGGTCACGGTTGTGGTTCTTCATGATATTACGGCCCGCAAAGAGCGGGAAACCATGCTGCGCCTGTTCAACCGGGTTTTTGAACAGGCGCAGGAAGGCATGGTGCTAACAGATGCCGAGGCTAGGATTATTTCTGTCAATCATGCCTTTACCGTGACAACGGGGTACACCTATGCTGAGGTGTTCGGTCAGAATCCGCGCCTCCTGCAATCTGGCCGCCATGCCAGAGATTTTTATGTGGACATGTGGGACAACCTGCTGCGGCACGGACATTGGGCGGGAGAGATCTGGAACAAACGCCGCTCCGGTGAAATCTACCCGGAATGGCTGGATATCGGCGTGATCCGGGATGAGAGTGGGAAAACATCTCATTATGTGGCGGTCTTCCGCGATATCACCCAGGATATCCAGATGCGTGAAGAAGTACATCTGGCCAGTCGGCTTCAGCAAGATATGCTGCGTCCGGACTTCCGGCACGACCAGTTTTATACCCAAGGGCTTTTTTACCCCAAGGAATTCATCAGCGGGGATTATTATGATTATCGTTGGTTCGCAGAAGAAGAAAGGTTGAGCGGTTGCCTGATTGATGTGATGGGACATGGGATTACCGCCGGGTTGATGGTTTCAGCCCTGCGGGTGCTCTTCCGGCAGGTTGCGGATAAGCCTTGGACTTTGCAGGAAAAAATGAATTGGTTCAACCGGGAGACCGTGAGGATTTTGCCGGAGGATATGTTTGCCGCCGTCCTCTTGTTTGAATATGATGCAGAGCGGGGTCTGCTCCGGTATGCCTCCGCGGGTATTCCAAGTTTTCTGCTGTTAAAAGGACTTTCTTGTGAAGAATGCAGGGTTTCCGGCCTTTTTCTCGGGATCATGCCGAGCGAGAAGTACGAGGTGCACGAAATCAGGCTCAATTCCGGTGAGGGCGTTCTGTTTTGGACGGATGGATTTGCAGAGCGTATGGCCGATCTGGCAGGAACGTACTCAGAACCGGAGGAAATTCTTGGGCGGTTAAGAAGTATGGCTGCGCAGGGGGAGTTGGAAGATGATGCCACTGCTTTCCTGTTAAGACGGAGTTAGGAGAGGAGGGAGTGCATGCGCGAGAAACGGTTGGAATTTAAGTTTTATGATTTTGAAGGTTTTCGACAGGTGCGCTGTTGCCTATCCGCATATTTAGAGGAGGTGTTGGCCGCTCATCCTTCCGGGAAAATCATGTTGACGGAGATCGCTTTGAACGAAGCCGTTGCCAATGCCTTGAAAGCTTGTCAAGAGCGGGTGGGCGCTCGGACGGGCACCGGGGTCAAGGTGGCTGTTTATGTACAAAACAGGGAAGAACTCGTGCTGCGGATCCAGGACACCGGGTGTGGCTTTCCGGTGGAGGAGAAGCTTAAACAAATAGAGCATAAAATGCGTGATCCCGCCCTGATCGAGGACGATGCCTGGGTGGAATCCGGTCGTGGTCTCTTGATTATGCGGGCTGTGGCTGATCGGCTGAAGTTTAGCCGCCTGGGCAATCGAGTGTCCCTTTACATAAGCCTGACACCCAAATCTGATCTGAACGCAAGACCGGGATGATTAAAATATTCCAAGGCCGGATAGCTCCGGGGTGCTGCCGGAGAGAAAAGAAAGGGTTGAGATGATGAGACTGTCGGTCAGAATGAAGCTGTATGCGGGTTTTTTCTTCGTTATTTTGATCTTTTTACTCGCTTTGCTGGCGGATTTTGAAGCGGTGGCTTCACCGAGTGCCCAAGGCCACAGAGGACAGTTCACCGTCTGGCTGGGTGCCGGAACGGCTGTGGTGCTGGCCCTAGGGATTGGCTGGCGGCAGGCGCGTTGGATCACCGGGAAGTTGGCCAGGCTCCGGGAGAGCATGGCCAGAGTCGGCATGGGGGATTTGACGGTGATGGCTCCGGTGGATTCAGGCGATGAATTTGGGGATTTGCATGCTGCCTTTAATGTGATGGTGGCCCGCCAGGCTGGGTTGACCGCCCAGAATAATCGGATGGCGGTGGAACTGACCGCTTCGGCCGAGGAATTGGCGGCCTCCAGTGAACAGGTTACCGTCTCCATCGGGGAAATGAGTAATAGCATGCAAAAGATGGCGCAAGAGGCTGACGAAGGGACCAAGGCGATAACCCAGGCATCCCAGGTCTTGCTGGAACTCTCTTCTCTGATCCAGATCGCCAAGAGCAAAGGGGAATCGGCCGCCCATAACTCCCAGAACACCCTGCAGGCGGCGGAGAGGGGCCGGCAGACGGTGAGCGCGTTGGTGGAGCGGATGGATAATATCCGGCAGCAAACGCTGGAGACCGAACGGCTGATGGAGAATCTCGACCATTATTCCCAACAAATTGGCACGATCACAGAAACGATCACCGCTTTGGCGGCTCAAACCAATTTGCTGGCCTTGAATGCGGCCATTGAGGCGGCCCGGGCCGGTGAGGCGGGCCGCGGCTTTGCGGTGGTTGCGGAAGAGGTGCGCAAGCTGGCGGAGCAATCCAATCAGGGCGCGGCCGAAGTGACGGCTCTGGTGCAGAAAACTCTGGCGGCGGTGGCGGATGCGGTGGGCGCGATCAGACAAAGCCGGGAGGATGTCGATGCCGGGGCGGGTGTGGCTCAGGAAGCTGGCGGAGCTTTACAAGAAACCGTGGCAGCGGTGCAGGGTACCGTGCATGATGTGGATCAAGTCGTTTCGGTGACCGATTCCGAAGTGGCCAGTTCGGAGCAGATCGTGACGCTGATTAATTCGGTGGCTACAGTCATCGAGAATACGGCCACAGAGACCCACGGTATGGCTTCGGTAACCGAGGAGATCAATGCAGCGATGCAGACGGTTGCGGCCAGTACGGAACAGGCCAGCAATTTAGCGGTGGAACTGAAAGCGGACATGGCTAAATATAAAGTGACTGCCGGACAATTGAGCATGCAGGACATCCTGGAGAAGGCCAAGACCGATCATCTCTTGTGGAAATCGAGGATCAGCAATATGCTGAAAGGGCTGGAAACGGTCACTCCGGAAGAAGTGACCTCGCATGAGCATTGCCGTTTGGGTAAATGGTATTATGCCAAGGATAATCCGGTGCAGAGCATGCCGGAATACACAGCTTTGGCCGAACCGCACCGCCTGGTGCACGAATACGCCCTGCTGGCGGCGCAAGCTTATTCCCAAGGGGAGCAAGAAAATGCGGCCAAGTCAATGCGGCGGCTGGAAAGACACTCCCATCGAGTGATTATACTGTTAAACCGGCTGATGAAAAAGGTTCCGGGATAAAGATTCTGGAGAAAGGGGGATAACTTAGGATGGAGAAGGAAATCCGGGTGGAGCATGGAGAAGTCGTGGTCGAACTGAAGGGCAAGATTTATGTCGATGATGCGGCGGATCTCAGGGAGCAGTTGCTCCAGAATCTGTCCGAAGGAAAGAATAGATTTATAATCAAGATGAGCGGGGTTCATTACATTGACAGCTCAGGGCTGGGGGTCTTGGTGGCCATTCAGAAAAGAGCCCTGGAGAACGGCGGGCAGGTCCGCTTGCAAGGATTGAGCGGAGCGGTAAAAGAAATTTTTGAACTGACGCGCCTGACCAAGGTATTTGAGATGATATGACAGTTCTTTTACATGAATTAACCCAAGAACGGGAATTTTATTTAGAGGTTAATAAAACCGTTAAATTTCTGGTGGAGGTGCAAATTATGCCAACCATTCATTTTGACGGGCCGTTGTTGTCAGTTGATCAGAAACGCAGTTTAGTGCACGGGATGACACAGGCTGCTTCTCAAGCTCTTGGGATTCCGATGGCCGCTTTCAATGTTGTTCTGGATGAGCATGAGTTTAGTAATATGGGAGTGGGCGGGGAACTCTTAACCGAAAGCCCGTACTGGCCGCAAGTACAGGAAAGCCGAGACTAGGGCGATGTAAATAATATTTTGTCCGGTGGGGGGCTGTATCATTTCGTTGATTCGACTGATACGGCCTCTAGGCATTCCAAGGTAAATTCTTGCTTGAAAACACAAAAAAGGGTAAGCTACAACTATAGCTTGCGGAGCGGAAACAATCTAAATTGAGTTTTAATGGTAAGAGAAAGGTGGAGTTGACGGTATGAAAGTGCAGAGTGGGGACTTTCCCGCGGAAGAGGTCTATTATTGGACTGAGCAGGTTCAGATCGGGTTGGATGCTTATGATATCACGGCTGCAGTCACGTCACGGGGGTTATGCTGGCTAAGCCTCGGTCAAGGGGAACAGGAGGAACGGGCTTTTAAGTGGTGGGCCAAGCGCTGGCTGCCTGGTTCCACTCTGACACGTGAACGTGAGCCGATGGCAGAAATTTTGCGGCAAATGCAGGACTACTTAGAGGGGAAAAGACGCGAGTTTAGCGTGCCTCTGCATCAAGAGGGCACTCCTTTTCAATTAAAGGTGTGGCAGGAACTGCTTAAGATTCCTTATGGGGAAACTTTAAGTTATGCCGAGGTCGCCGCGCGCGTGGGAGTTCCTCAGGGACAGAGGGCAGTGGGTATGGCGAACCACCAAAATCCAATCGCTGTCATCGTGCCCTGTCATCGGGTTATAGGGAAAAACGGCAGTTTAACCGGATATGGGGGAGGACTGGACTTGAAGAAGGAATTGCTTGGGTTAGAGGAGGGTTAATTTGGATACTCCACGGATTGTGATTGATGAACGGCGGCTTGACACCAATATTGAGGATATGGCGGTGATGGCCAGGAAAGCAGGGGTTGCGCTCAGGCCTCATATTAAGTCTCATAAATTGCCGCAGGTTGCGCACAAGCAATTAGCAGCCGGAGCCTGCGGGATCACAGTGGCAAAGCTTGGAGAAGCGGAAGTCATGGCTGAGCATGGAATAAAGGATATTTTCCTTGCCAATGAAGTGATGGGATCGGAGAAGTTTGAACGGCTTTCTGCTTTGGCGCGCCGAATTAGACTTGCAGTCGGAGTGGACAGTCTTGAAGGGGCTCAGGCCTTGGCTGAGGGCATTCGTGCGCATACCGGCCTTGATGTCTTGATCGAGGTGGATTCCGGGCTCAGACGATGTGGGGTGGAGCCGGGTAGGGAAGTTGTGAGTCTGGCCCAAGAAATAAGCAGACTTGAGAACCTCCATCTGCGCGGGATTTTCACGCATGCCGGGCATTCTTATGGAGCGGCGGACAGAGCCGAACTGGAGAAAATTGCTCTTGCTGAAGGGAAAGTTATGGTTGAAAGTGCCCGCGAGCTGCGTCAAGCGGGCATAGATATTGAGGTTGTAAGTGTGGGAGCCACTCCAACGGTTGCTATATCGGCTTTTACGCCGGGGGTGACAGAGATACGACCGGGAAACTATGTGTTTTATGATGCCATGCAGTTGGCTCTGGGGGTAATTCCTTCGATAGAATATTGTTCTCTGAGAGTGTACAGCACGGTGATCAGTCATCCCGCTCCCAAGCGCTGGGTTTTGGATGCGGGCAGTAAAGCGCTTTCTCTGGATAAAGGGGCTCACGGGCATAGCGGGGTTGAGGGGCACGGGATCATTATTGGACAGCCCAAGCTTAGGATCGTGCGCCTGTCAGAAGAGCATGGGGTCGCTGAGGGGGAATCTATGTTGCAAGTAGGGGATGTGGTAGAGATCGTACCTAATCATGCGTGTACGGTAGTGAATCTTTTTGATGAGGTTGAAGTATGGCAAGGCCTTCAGCGCCAGGTCTGGGAGGTGGCGGCCAGGGGGAAGAGCAGGTAGTGATAAACTTTAACTAAAAATTTGAGGGAGTGAAGGAAATGGAAAACGCGGAGCAAAAGGAAAACTTGTTTTTAGACGTGGACCACATCGGAATTAAAGCTTATGATTTGGAGCGAGCAGTTAGGTTTTACACAGAAGTTCTAGGGTTTACTTTTTCGCATCGAATGAAGCCGGGAGAAGTTGAACTGGTATTTTTGAAGCTTGGATCAACGGTGGTTGAGTTGGTAGAAGTGATTGACGGCAGTTGCTATGAGGATGGGGTAGTCAATCATGTTGCCCTTAAGGTTTCCGATATTTTTGCGGCGGTAGAACTGCTCAAGAAGCAGGGAGTTGAATTCATCACTCCGGAGCCGATGTCTCTCGGGGGAGGTCGATATAATTTCTTTTTCCGTGGACCCTCGGACGAGAAACTCGAGCTTTTCCAAATCAGAGATCAGAGGTCAGAAACCTGAGGCCAGCTTGATTAAGACCTCAATTGTAGGGGGGAAGTTAGAGTGGATTTAAGAGACTTATTGTAATCCTAACC
>DAHVVW010000090.1 GCA_027357125.1 Clostridiales bacterium | reverse complement strand
TTATTAGAATCAGCGGACAGAGGACTTGCTACCTGTGTGGTCCGTTCCTTTGCGGAAGATCAAGTGAAGGATGTGCTGCACATACCGGAGAACTACCATGTTTTCGCCATCATACCGGTTGGTTATGCGCAAGAAAGCATGGAGGGTCCGCATGAACGCAAGGCGTTGGCGTCTATTCTGAGTTGGGAAACATTTTAGGCGGTTTAATCGGGTGATCTTCAGAACACTCGTTAAATAGAAATAGCCAAAATTAGACATCATTTGAGAGGAGAATGTAAAAAATGGCACTATTGGACAAAATGGAGGCTCAATTACGTCCGGTTGAAACCCCGATGGTTCCCTATCCCGCAAAGTATATCACCCAGGCTTCAGGTGAAAAGCTGGTGGTTCATCAGGTGGATCGGGATGCTGTTCCCCGCTTGCTGGAAGCAGTTCAACCCTTGACAACAGTTCAAAAGGATTTCTACGATGTGGTGGCTGCCCGCGTGGTTTCTGAGCTCGTGGGCTGGCTGCGGTACCGGGTTAAAGATGAGTATTGCCTGGTTGGCACGGTGAATGGTGAGATTGTTGGTTTGGTGAATGGAAGGATGTTGACAGACAAAGTCGGGATGTCTTATCACACATTGGCGATTAAACAGGGTCTGCGCCTGGGTGCACAACTGTTTGCGGCCAAAATGGAATATCATATGGATTTTCTCAAACAAGATGAAGTATGGGTCGTGGCCGAAAGCCCCAATGGCTTTAAACGCTGGATGATTGAGTATGAGCTGGAGCCGCGTTTTGAACAGTGGCATGAGCTCGGAGGCGTCCCAACCTATGTCTTAACCCGTAAGCTTTGGGAAAAACATAAAGAGGCGAAATGCGGCGGCCGGCGACCGGTTCCGGAAGATTTGCTGAATGTAGCTAAACAGATGATTTTGCCGTCGACTTATGGACAAATTCCGGGCTATAAGAGAGGAGAATAACGATTGCGTGAGGTAGGAATTGTCGGTGTGGGGCATCCTCGCTTCGGTAAATATGAAGGTTCCCTGATGTCCATGCTTTGTGAGGCTGCTGTGGAAGCCCTGGATGATGCAGGTATCAAAACTGGCGAGGGACATGGTGTGGATCAGGTTCTCGTTTCGACCATGGGAGGTTCGCAGGTGAATCGGCAAACTGGGGTAGCCTCTGCCCTGGTCGATACCCTGAATTTGCGCCCGGCGATGGCTGAAACTGTGGAAAACGGCCCGGCTTCCGGCGCTTCTGCAGTCAAACTGGGCTATATGGCTATCGCCAGTGGGATGTGTGATGTAGTGCTCGTGGTCGGTGGCGAAAGGATGCGGGTTCTGAGTGGTTGGGAAGCTACGGATTTTGTGGCGACGATGTCCCATCCTGAGGCAGAGTATGCTTACGGCTTGACCCTGCCTTCGTTTGCCGGAATGTTTACACGGTTGATTATGGAGAAGTATGGTGTGACGGAGCGCGATTTGGCCATGGTTTCGGTCAAGAACCATGAAAATGCTATGTTTAACCCGTCGGCCCATATTCAACTGGCCCCGAAGCTTGAGGCGATTACGGAAGACGAAGATGCCCTGACCATCAATCCCTATGTCGCCGAACCCCTGCATGTTTATGATGTGTGTCCTGTTTCGGACGGAGCGGCAGCGGTGGTGCTTTGTGCCCTGGATGTCAAAGAACGCTTTGCCCGTAAGCCGGTTAAGATTGCCGGTATCGGTCAAGCCACGGACACGCACGTCGTGGCCGAGCGGGAAGTCCCTACGGATCTTTTCGCCGTCCGTCACGCTGCCCAACGGGCCTATGACATGGCGGGATTGCAACCTCAGGATATCGATGTGGCGGAGCTGCACGATGCCTTCACGATCCTGGAGATTGTCGAATCGGAAGAGGTCGGCTTTTTCCCGCGCGGAGAAGGGCATCTGGCCGTTCGGCGCGGGGAGACGCAAATCGGAGGCAGGATTCCGATCAACACTTCCGGAGGCTTAAAGGCCAAAGGACATCCCTTGGGAGCCACGGGTGTGTCCCAAATCATTGAACTGGTAAAGCAGTTGCGGGGAGAAGCCGATGGGCGTCAGGTAAAGGATGCCAAAGCTGGACTGGCCGTCAATTTCGGTGGATTTGGCAATAATGTGGTGGCCACGATCTTGACGCGGGAGGAGGAATAAGATGGAACGGGAAATGATAGCTTATCAATGTATTCAGTGCGGAGAACTCCATCATCCTCTCCATTATGTTTGCCGGAAATGTGGTGGCCGTGACTTTGAAGAAGTCCCTTTGCGAGGAGAAGCGAAACTCCTGACCTGGACAAAAGTCTACAATCTTCCCGAAGGGTATATGAAACCCTCCCTGGGGTTTGGTATCGTCGAGTTTGAGAATGGCCTCAGAGTGGCCGGACAGCTCGATGTGCCTCAACCCAAGTTCGGGATGAAACTTATATCAACGGTTGATGTGGTTCGGGAAGGTGTCGGTCAGGATTATTATGGGTTTATCTTTAAGTCCCAGGAAGCGTAACGGACGCCTACCCAATCAGGGTTGTCTTAGGTAACATCCTCGCTGAGCAGGCGCAGATGCTTCAGAAAGGAGCGCAGAGGGTTGGGCAAATATTCTGCGGTAAGCGCACCCCTGCGCTCCTCTCGAAGGCAGCAAGGTAGACGGTCATTGCGCCCAGTGGCACCAACAGAGCATGGAAATGCTCACACGAACCACGAATATCGAGAAGGGGGGGTGTTCACGGAAATCTGAATATTATGTCAGATAGAGATGGAAAAGGGGAAAGCAAACGACATCAAGGCTGTAAGGTAGAGGGAGTGACACGCTTCCTAGCAATACAAGGCGGAAAGTAGGGGTTAATGATCGCTAGGGAGGATATGGTATTTGTTATTAATAAATAGGGGGTCACACAAATGATGTTTAAAAAGATCTATGATATTGAAGATGTCCCTCCGCTAAGTAAAACGGTACCGTTATCTTTTCAACATGTTTTTGCGATGTTTGGGGCTACGATTCTTGTCCCGCTGCTCACCAAAATGGATCCGTCCGTAACCTTGTTTTCGTCCGGCCTGGGTACCCTGTTGTTTCATTTAATCACCAAGGGACAAGTTCCGGCCTATTTAGGCTCATCGTTTGCCTTTATTGCACCAATCATCGCGGCATCCAATGCCTATGGGGCTGAAGGAGCCTTTACGGGGATGATGGCGGCAGGTATTGTTTATATGATTGTTTATGGAATTATTGCTTTGGTTGGATTGAACTGGATCAAAACGGTCCTTCCATCGATCGTTGTGGGTCCTGTCGTCATGATCATCGGCTTAAGCCTGACGCCTGTCGCGATATCGATGGCCAGCAAGGGCTTGCTGACCGCGTTTGTGACGGCAGGAATCGTGGTGGTGGCTAATATTTTTGCGAAAGGCTTTCTGAAAATTATTCCCATCCTGTTAGGGACTGTCGGGGGATATCTTTTTGCCATGACTCAGGGACAGGTCAATTTTCAGGCCATCAATCAAGCAGCATGGTTTGCTTTGCCCAACCTGACGATTGTTACGGGACATATGCCGGTGATTGCCTGGGGCGCGGTAAGCCTGATTGCACCCATAGCCATTGCGACGATCGTCGAGGATGTCGGGCACCTGTTGGTGATTGGGGATACGGTGGGTCGGGATTTGATGCATAAGCCCGGTCTCCATAAAGTGTTGCTGGGCAATGGAGTAGCGACTACGTTGGCCGGATTTTTAGGAGGGGTTCCTGAGACAACGTATGGCGAGAATATTGGCGTGTTGGCGATCACGCGCGTGTTCAGTTCGCGGGTGATCCAAGGGGCGGCGGTCATTGCAATCCTGTTGAGCTTTATTCAAAAAGTGGGTGCTGCCATCCAAACGATTCCGGAACCTGTTCTCGGAGGGATTACGATCATTCTGTACGGGATGATTGCTTCCGTCGGTCTGCGCAATTTGGTGGATAACAGGGTTAACCTGACGAGCAACCGAAATCTCCTGATTGCTTCCATCATTTTCACACTGGGCGTTGGCGGAATAAAGATTCCTATTGGACAATTTGTTTTCGAAGGGGTAGGGCCGGCTGCAGTGATTGGGATTCTTCTCAACTTGGTTCTACCCAGAGACAAAAGTGAGCCTGAGGAAGTCAATTCTTCCTCAGGGCAAGGTATTTCCGTAGATTAAGATAAGGCAACAGCATCCGGTACTGAACTTGTTTTGCTAAAGCAAAACATCGGGGCTTCAGGTGGAGATTCTACTCCACCTGAAGCCAAATGCGTCTTGAAACGAGGATAAATAGCCTGGCTAGGTTTCGGTCAACGGCTTTCATTGACGGATTCTTGCTCAGGCTGCATGCATTGAAGCCGGTTCCAGGAGCAGGGGAGACTGCCCTTTGGGGTTTCAGGAAATGAAGCGCGGGATTTCAAGAATTGAGGGAAGAAGAATGACAAAACGTAGAGGACGTTTGTTTTGGCTGGTTTTCATCGCTATGGTACTTATCCAAATAGTGGCGATCTGGCTGCTACAAACACTGTCTTATGTCATCATTTTGCCCATAAGCGTAGGGCTCGTGGTCGGCCTGTTTTTCTGGTATTATGGGGTTATGAGCAAGGTAATTCAAGACATAACGCATTATCTGCGTGAAGGTGCGCAGGGAGAGTTGTTTGCGGAGCTCCCTCCTATTCGGGATGAGCTCAAAGATTTAGCGGGTGCGGCTGAAGAACTGCGCAACTACACGCGTCATTTGCTGGCCTCAGTAACCCGGCTTTCTATATCGTTGCATAGCACGGCAGAAGTCATAGCTCAGTCAGCAACGGAGACTCAGTCCGGTGCCACGGAGATTTCTGCGGCTTTTAACGAGATCGCTCAGAATAACCAGGTACAGGCAAATAAAGCTGAAGAACTATTAAATTATTCCAAAGATTTAGCAGCTCAAATCAATGATATCAGTGAACGCATCGGAGATCTCAGCCGAAATACGGAGGAATCAAGCAGCACAGCCTCTCAGGGTCTAGGAACAACCAGAGAGATGATGGAACAGATGGCAAGGGCACGCCAGGAATCCGAAAGAACCGAAAAGTCCGTACAGCAACTGGACAAGCATTCGGCGGGGATGGAACAGATGCTGCAGGCTATTTCGGACATTGCCTCCCAAACGAATCTGTTGGCTCTTAATGCAGCGATTGAGTCTGCTCGCGCCGGTGAGTCTGGGAAAGGGTTTGCAGTGGTGGCCAAGGAAGTGAAAAAACTGGCGGATGGATCCGAGAAGACGGTGGAACAGATCCGTGAAACACTGGTTGAGATTCAGAATGGAATTCGAGAGGTTCTGCGAGCTGCCCAGTTGACTGTTCAAGAAACAGAGGGGACTATGGTGAAGACGGAGCAGTCCGGGATGGGTTTTCAGGCAGTGGTTGAAGCAAGCCGCATGATAGCAGGCCACCTCCATGAAGTGAATCAGGCAACACACGGAATGCGTTTTGGTACTGAAAGATTGCTGGCTAATATCGAGGCGATTTCCTTGGCAGCCGAGGCGACCGCAGCAGGGACGGAAGAGATTGCCGCAGGAGTCGATCATCAGAGTAATAACATGGGTTCTTTGTCCCAGGCTATCATCGAACTCACGGCACAAGCCGACCAAATGCAACAATGGATAGCGGAAAAAGGTATGGAACGAACGATGTGGAACCGCAGCCAAAAATTGGCGGAATATGATGCCCACGAAGAATTAACGCGGGAGCGTTTGCTTGAACTGGCCCGGCAGTTGGGTTTGGATGATATCTATTTAACCGATCCGCAGGGTTATTGTACGATTGCAACCATTCCGTTTGAAGGGAACTGTATCTTTGACATCTATCCTGAGTACCGGAAAGCTGCAACGGGAGAAAAGGAGTATGTGGTGACGCCGATCATGAAACGGGTTGAGGATGACCAACTTTATAAATTTATGGTTTCTCGAAGGCCTCAGGGCAAAGGACTGATCGATATTTCTTTTTCCGCAGAACGAATTCTAAAGATGGCAGGGGGAAGTGGTACATCTTTGTATAAAGGTTCTATGGTAAAATGATATAAAATTACAATTTCTCAGAACGGTTCAAGTAGAGAGGTAAAGGATAGGTTGCAATGGTTAGAAAAAGTGGCGTCACGGTAGCGGATGTCCTTGGGCTCGACTGTATGAAACAAGTGAAGGTGCTGGCTGGGCATAACGGCCTGGAGAGGATTGTGACCAATGTCAATATCATGGAGGTTCCGGATATTTATAATTGGGTAAATCCCGGCGATCTTCTTTTGACAACGGCTTATTCTATCCGTAATGATCATGAAGCACTGATAGCGCTGATTCCCAAACTGGCGAATCGAGGGTTGGCCGGTTTGGCTTTAAAGCCCAAACGTTATCTGGAGTATGTTCCGGTGGTGATGATTGAACAGGCGAATCAAATGGATTTTCCACTCCTGGAATTGCCTGTCGAAGCTTCTTTTTCCGATATTTTAAATCCAATTTTAAGCGAAATTTTACAAATGCATACGGCTTTTTTTGAGAAGTCAGAAAAGGCTCATCGCCTTTTTATGGAAGTCATCCTGAAAGGTGGGGGCATCGCTGACATCGTCTACAAGTTAGCGGAGGTCATTGATAATACTGTTTTGATTTATAATCAGAGCAATGAAGTCCTGGCAAGGCATTTTGTGAATTGGGATCCGTCGTCTTGGGAAGAGGCCACTGAACGTATTAAGCATGCTGAAGCAAAAGTTATGGACCCCTTGGATTCAGGAGTTAATTATTATATTACTTCGACGGAAACGGAACCTTGTCTGCGTGAATTTAGAACGCCGATCATTGTCAGAGGTCAGCTCAGTGGTTATCTTTCGATTTGGGATAATCAGCGCGCGTTAAATCAGACTGATTTTATTTTTATTGATCGTGCGATGACTATTGCGGCCTTAGAGTTTTTGAACCAACGCTCCCTGCTGGAAATTGAGAGACGCCACCGCAATGATTTTATTGGTGATTTGCTCCAAGAGGCGAAAATTGAGGAAAAAAGTTTAAAAGAGAGAGCTCAATATTTAGGTTGGGATCTCAATTGTAATTATGTGGCTTTGGTGATCGATATTGATAATTTTTTAGGTTTTGCTACCAAAGGCCGTCAAGATGAGCAATCTATCCAGGAAGCCAAAGATTATTTGTTTAATCAGATTATGGAAGCTCTACATAAGGATGAACCGTGTATTGCGGGCACGAAAAGTGACAGTATTATTTTGCTTTTATCTCACCCCCGAAGAATAGCCAAGGAAAAAATCAATCCTTACTTCAAGGTGCGGAGCCAAGAGATTCTAAATTTTATAACCGAGAAGATCAAGGATTTTACTATCTCCATAGGCGTCGGAAGATACTATGCGGGCATCCCCGGTTTGCGCAAGAGCTTCAGAGAAGCGCTTCAGGCGCTCGGCGTGGGTAAATCGCTTTTTGGCCGAAACCAATTGGTCTTTTTTGATGAGCTTGGCATCTACCGTTTGCTGCAGCAGGTGCCAAATTGGGAAGAATTTGAGCTGTTTTATAAAGAGACGGTTGCGCCTTTGGATGTTCATGATACGAGATTCCACGGTGATTTGGTCAAAACGCTTGAGACCTTTTTTGAGTGTCATGGAAATTTAAAACAGGTCTCACAGGCGCTCTTTGTTCATTATAATACGGTGCTCTATAGAATCGATCAAATCCAGGAGATTAC
>DAHVVW010000008.1 GCA_027357125.1 Clostridiales bacterium | reverse complement strand
TCAGGAGATAGGGAACTGTTGTTTATCTCCACAGGTACTCCTAAGGAAGAGGAAGCATGGGCAATTCGTTCCAAATCCAGCTCAAAATCCGGTCGACCCGGATGCACCATAATATCTGTGAAAGGGTTTTCCATAGCTTTAAGATAGGCAGTAGTGTTTGCCTCCTTTGTTCCCCCCTGATAACAAATCACATGCATCCCTACTAATACCACCTGCATTCGGGCCAAATAGCGCAGCGGGATATCAAGTTCTCCTTCATGACTTGTTATATTGGCCTCAACACCGGTCAGAATTTTCACCCCCGAGAGCTCATCCGGGATCACAGGCAAATTGCCAAAATGATAAAGGTTAGGGGCTCCCGGCATGCTCGGTCCATGATCAGTCATTCCCAAAATCTTTAAGCCCCTGCGTGCTGCAGCCATGGCGTTCTCACTAATCGTACTATAGGCATGGCCACTGGCAACTGTGTGTGTATGTAAATCAACGAGTATTTCCATAAAACCACCTCGCCCCTAGTATAACCGTTATCTTAAAAACAAAAAAGTGCTACAGATGTAGCACCACACTTTATTAAGTTTTTACTGTTTTTTGGGGACCGGCTTAACTGTAGAATCCACGTTAAAGCGAAAACTTGCTTCTGTAGTTTGAGTCACTCCCCCGGCAGGGTTTGTTTTTATGCGCAGAACGATCATGTGCTGTCCCGCTGTGGCACTTTTGCCCAGGGCATCTCCTAAAGCTTTAATTTGGCGGAAAGATACGCGGGCGGTGGCTCCTGGCTCAAGTACATCAAGGGTTCCCGGTTTGATGATCTTCTGTTTATCATCCCCAATCAAGGAGATGTCCAGCTCAATCGGTATGTTAGTCATTTTCTGGGCTGTTGTGTTTTGCACCGTAGCGATTAAATCAAATGATTTAGCCGGAATTACTTGCGATCCTTTAAGGGTTACAGTTCCGTAGGTCATATCCTTGACCACGGATGAGGGCTCGACCGTTAAGCTAAGCATCTTTAGCTCCGGAACAACGCTGTTTTTGGCTGCACTGGCCTGAATAGTTTGCCATACAGTAACTGCAGCAAAGCTAAGCACAAAAATCACTAAAATACTGAGACCGATCGAGAAATACTTGCGATTAATCGCAATGACTCTAGCCAAAATTTCACCTCCACAACTCTTGGTATTTTTATCTTAAGAAAAAATATGCACGTCCATGAGCGGACATGCATAGGAATGCAAAATTTCTTTTCAGGACTTCGTAAGTCCTTCCCGTTCCTGATATTTGCGCAAGCGAATATCCTGGTCGCAAGTTAAGCGGAACACTCTGGACATCTGGAGCAGCCTGGACGTCGTTCTATCCCCAAGATAATTTTCCATATCTTCCAAACTCAAATTGCTAGTAATAACTGTAGGTAATTGTTGATTAAGCCGGAAATTAATGATTGAATATATACGGTTTCTCGTCCACTCCGTATAATTATGAGCGCCTAAGTCGTCGAGCACGAGGATTGGAATTTCGCGGGCAGTGTCGAGAAGATCAATTTCGCTAAATTCTCCCTTATTACTAAAAGTTGCCCTGAGTTCATCTAACAAGTCCGGGACAACCAGAAACAGAACCCGTTTATCTCTTTCGATCAAGGCATTGGCTATACACGCAGCCAGAAAGGTCTTGCCTGAACCTACCGGACCTATGAACAGAAGCCCTAAACCGGCAGATTCCCGTGCTTCACAGTTTTCAACAAATTCACGGGCCGCTGCATAAGCTTTATGGGCGTTGGCGCGATGTGACGGGTTTGCAATGGAATCATAGTATTCAAAGTTAAACTGTTCAAAACGGCAGTGCATCAGGCTTCGAGCCATGCGGGCATAGCGAAAGCGGTTTTCCAACTTTTTTTGCTGCATGCAAGTGCAGGGTTTAGCTACTTCCCCCTCCAGGACTATTCCCCGATCCTGGCACAGCTGGCAAACTACTCCCCTGCTTGAGGGTTCTTTATCTCCGCTTCCAGCCCCCAACCTGGTATCCACGCCCTCCCTTAAAATTTCCCGAATGTTTTTCATAAGAAAAGGATTCCTTTCTCATTTTAGATATATATCATAAATAAAAGTTTTCGTATTTATCTGGATTATGGAGACTTTTTCTTGAGCCTCCGCTCTTACCTTGTGCTTTTTTTTCCTGGCGAGTCTGAAAATTCGCATCATCAGCTTCTACTTCAGCCCGTGATCTAAATCCTTTTTTCTCCCATTCGCGCAAAATAGAATCAAGGTAGCGGAAGTTTCTAATTCCGGCGCTAACCCCTCGCCGCAAAGCCTCTATAATCAATTCCTCCGAAAAATGAGCAGCAAGCCAATGTGTTATGTGTTCACATTCCAACCCTGTTAAAGGACGTCCTAATTCTTGTTCAAAAACTGTTACCAAACGTTCCATTGCTGATTTTGATGTTCCGGGTTCATGTGCAGCTGCGGCTTCAGCATCAGCATCATCACGCTTAAACTCGAGCATCTTTTCAATAGCCCATCTGTCAGCTAATTCTTCAATCAGCCCCACGAAATTAAAGGCGTTTACCCATCTTTTAGCTTCTGGGTTCCACTTCTTTTCGATTGCCATAAATTTGCGCTGCGCTAAGCGGGCAAGCATATCTTCGATCTGATCAGGAGTAGTTCCCATCCTAACTGCCAGTAATTCCGGAGCAGGATAAGCTGTTATATTCAATTCACTGAGGATCTGGATAATTAATATCAACTCCTGATCGCTCAACCCTAATTCTCTATATTGAGTTAAAAGTAATTTGGGAACAGTGCTCATCCCCGAAAAGAAAAGAGCTTGCGTAAAGCTCCCGTAAACATTTACTTTGTTCACAATCCCCACTCCAAAACAAAAAGCTTAATTCTGGCAACCATCTTCCTGATATATTCTATATTTCTAATACTAAATCCTTTTATGTTATCCTTACGAAGCGTGCTAAGAAATGGTGGATAAAAGCAGCTTATGCAAGCAACCTGTCGGATTTAATAAAAAGGAACAAATAAAGCACGATATTTTTTTCGGTTGTTCCCATATAATGGAAGGATTTACCCGGCTAGGTGTCGTATTAATGTTTAACAGTATAAACTTCAGACGCCAAATAAAATTCGAAAAGGAGGATTAAGCATGAATAATCACCAGGAACTAGTTACCCTGGTTGAAAGAGCTTGTACACATCCCGCTTTGGGGGTAAAACATTGTCTAAGGGTTTTTTACGTGGCGCAAGAACTTTCTCAGCATTTAACCCTTGATGAAGAGGTTCTGTTCGTTGCTGCTATGCTACATGATACGGGGAAATACCCCGTATATGCTTTGCCAAACGTAGACCACCCCTTGCGTTCCAAAGGAGTTGCCAGCAACCTCCTCCAGCGCCAAACCTTTTCTCCTAATAAACTTCCTAAAGTATTAGATGCTATTGAATCGCACATGTATTATTCCGAACCCGGCAAAAGTGACGAAGCAGTTTATTTAAGAGATGCCAATATCTTGGATAATCTGGGAAACATAGGTTTAAT
Organism: Clostridiales bacterium; assembly: GCA_027357125.1. Lineage (GTDB taxonomy): Bacteria > Bacillota > Desulfitobacteriia > Desulfitobacteriales > Desulfitobacteriaceae > Paradesulfitobacterium. The sequence goes on along the minus strand of DAHVVW010000008.1, from coordinate 12,125 downwards.
GCGCTTATTCAGCTTAATCGGGCATGATGAATTAACCCGGACCCCGGATGATGCAATTCAAAGAGCACGGACATTTGCGGAAGCCCTGCCTAACAAAGTATATACCAGAGCCGGGCGTCGTTTGGCCGTAAAACGCCGTGAGGAGATCTTACGCTTTTTAGCTGGAATTAAAAGGCAAACAGGCGAATATGCCTGGGTCTAATTACCGCTTCTGTTCCTCTAACCAACGCGTAATATTCTCGATTACATCGACCACATGATCCAAAGTGCGTTCGCGTTGCCCTTGATCGATTAATTGCTTTAAGCGCTGGCGCAAGCGCACATAAGCACGGTTGACTTGGGAGCGTGAGACGCGACGATCCGAATCTTTGGGTTTTTTAATTTGAGGCAGGCTAGGCATCGGTTTGGGTATCGTCGGCCTAGAGCTTTGAGCGGTAACAGCAACTTCCTTGCGGGGAAAAGCTTCCGTTTCGTGCACGAGCCACGGTTTGGCAGGTGCATGCCGAACTGTTTCGGTAGGCAAGAATTCAATCATTTCTCCGAGTTGCGGGATAATTGGATTCTTGTTGTACTTATCAAGTACTTTTTGCGCAAATTCAGCCTGAGCTTCAGGCTCTCCGTGAACTAAAATAATATTCTCAGTCTCGACACAGGAAATCCAGTTCAAGAGTTCGTTCTGATCAGCATGAGCAGACATTCCTTCAATCATCTTAATTTGCGCTTTAACTGCCACTGTCTCCCCGTGTATTCTTACTTCCTTAGCACCATCAATCAATTGTCGGCCCAGTGTTCCCTGTGCTTGGTAACCTACAAAGATAACGGTGGCATTTTCCCGCCATAAATTGTGTTTAAGATGATGTTTGATGCGGCCGGCATCTGCCATGCCGCTCGCCGCAATAATGATGGCCGGTCCTTCCAGATTATTAAGTGCCATGGAATCCTGGGCTGTTAGGCTGAAATGCACATTAGCCATCGTGAGAGGATTTTTCCCACGCCTGATCAACTCACGTGTTTCAGCATCAAAATGCGCAGTGTTTTCCTGGAATATCTTCGTAGCGGAAATTGCCAACGGGCTGTCTATATAAATTGGGAGTATAGGTATTTCCTTAGCAGCCTGGAGTTGACTAATGTAAAAAAGCAAATCCTGAGTTCGCTCAATGGCAAAGGCCGGAATAATTAAGTTGCCGTGGACATCATAAGTTGAGCGAATTATTTCCGCCAGCTCTTTCAAGCGATTGCCACTCTCTTGGTGCAGCCTGTTGCCGTAAGTAGTCTCCATTATAATGACATCTTCCCCGCATAAAATGCTGGGATCCTCAATATAAGGCTGATTCGGATTTCCTATGTCTCCGGAGAAAACTACTTTTTTGGTTAAATTCTCTTCCTTCGCTTCCAGCAGGACGTGCGCAGATCCTAAAATATGCCCCGCATCCCTTAATTGAAAAGCAAGGGATGGGGATAGTTCAACTTTTTCCTGATAGTTTACGACCTGGAAGAACGGGAGCGCGCGCAAGCCATCTTCGGCAGTATATATAGGTTCCAAAGGAGGAATCCCGGCACGGCCGCGCTTGCGGTTCTTGCGCTCAACCTCCATCTCCTGAATATGTCCACTGTCCGGAAGCATAATTGAACAGAGTTTGACAGATTCCGGTGAAGCCCAAATCTTACCTTTGAAACCTTTTTTAACGAGTTTTGGCAGTAAGCCTGAATGGTCAATATGAGCATGAGTCAAAATCACGGCGTCAATTGAAGACGGCTCAAAGGGAAATTCACCGTAATTTAATTCTTTAAGCGCTTTGGACCCCTGAAACATGCCACAATCTACAAGTAGACGAAAATCAGCGGATTCAACTAAATAGGATGAACCAGTTACCACTTGAGCTGCACCGAAAAAGCTAATTTTCATGCTGACTCTCCCTCCCCTCTCCTATAATCAAGTTAATCAAGCTCAACGAGTTTTAACTTAACAGCTTTAAGGGCTGCTTGCGTGCGATCTTCGACTTCAAGTTTGCGGAAAATATTAGACAAATGATTTTTAACGGTTTTTTCGCTAATATATAATGCTCCCCCGATTTCCTTGTTCGAAGCTCCGCGTACGACATAAGTTAAAATGTCAAGTTCGCGGGCACTTAAACCATATGTCTCTTTTAAATGAACCGGGTGAGCAAGCTGTCCTAAAAGTTTTCCTGTAACCGCCGGAGACAAAATTGGCTCACCGCTAAAAACCTTGCGAATCGACTCAATCAAGGTCTTGGAATCTACATCTTTGAGGAGATAGCCTGCAACACCGAGCTGCAGAACTTCGAATACTTTCTCATCAGAATCGTCCACGGTCAGCACTAAAATTCCGATATTCGGGTTTTCCCGACGAATAACCCGGCAGGCATCAAGACCATTCACGACCGGCATGTTTAAATCCATGAGCAGAATGTCAAATGAGGTTTTACGGGTAATATTAATAGCACCCTGGCCATCCCCGACCTCTTCTATGACCTCGATTCCTTCTTCGAAGGCTAGAATTCTCCTAAGACCCTCTCTCAGCAATGGATGGTCATCTGCAATCACAACGCGTATCACCCTGCTGCTCCCTCCTCTTGCTTGAATGGAATAGAAAATTCCACAGTAGTTCCTTTGCCCAAGGAGGATTGAACAGAGAAGTGTCCGTTGAACATCTCTACTCTTTCCCGCATACCTACTAAACCAAAGTGTTCGGTGGAAGAATCCAAAGCATGCTCAACATCGAAACCCTGCCCGAAGTCCTTGACACTGGCGTTAGTCCACTCGTCTTGGAATTCTACGCTCACCATTACCCGGTCAGAACTTGAATGTTTGGCAACATTAGTCATACCTTCTTGAATTAAGCGAAAGAGAGCAACTTCCATTATCGGTAGCAGGCGTTTTTCCCGCCCTTCTACTCGCAGTTCGCATTTGATGCTATACGTTTCTTGAAAGTTATCAAGGTATTTTCTTAAGGCTGGAATTACCCCTAGATCATCTAAGGCCATAGGCCTAAGATCAAAAATAATGCGCCTGATGTCTTGGAGATTGGAACGAACCAGGTTCTTCAAATCTTTGAGCTCGCTTTTAACACGACTCGGGTCGAGTTCTAAGAGTTTCTCCGCTATTTCCAAACGGAGGACAATGTTGGCCAGAGTTTGGGCGGGACCGTCATGCATTTCACGCGCTACACGTCGGCGTTCTTCTTCCTGGGCTTTGATAACCCGCAGGGCAGTTTCCTGACGCTGGTCAATCCCTCGGGCTTGATAAATGTCGGCAATGCCTCCCTGCAGCAGGTTAATGGCTACACTGACCTTTGACATTAAATTTTCCGCCCGTGCAATAGTAGCCTGCATCTGGCGCAGAGAGCGCTCAATCTCATCACGACGCGTGCGCTGTTGCACTTCTTTTGCTTGGAGAAGCTGCAGCTTCATCTGTGCCTCGGTGGCCTGAGAGTAAGTTTCCATCATCTCTTGTTCAGAATATTTCTTATAGTCCCGGCTTACTTCCATCAATCTTTGCCGCAGACGGCGCTCCAGCTTTTGTTGCTGATCAACGTCCTTTATCGTGTCAACAATCTCTGTCCTTAATTGAGACAGTTCCTGACTTAGACGTTGAATTTCAGAGCGGGTAGACTCCGCGATAAAAAAGATTTCTTCTTTGCCGGATTCTATGGAACTAAGAGTATTTTTGAGAATTTCCCCTAAGCGGTCTGCCACAAATCTGTCCCTCACTCTTACTTTGCTTGGAAAGCCTCTTCATATGGAGTACACTCTAGTCTATTCGACACCGAAATTCTTTTTTCCTACTTGACTTGTAAAAACAGTCAAATGAATTTATCTACCTCTGAAATCAAGAACACTCTGATTCCTGCCCAAGGGGGGATCAGAGTGTTCTTGATTTCAGAGACTTGTCTAATTCTATAAGGCAATCTAACGAGCCTTAGTTCACCCTTACTTTGCTGGTTTTCCTTTGCACAGATCTTCTGATTTCCCGTTCCAGGCGGCGCGGGAATCCTAAATCGTCTTGAGCACACACTATAGTGGTCCACCCTTCTTTTTTCATTCTCTGCACGAATTCAGATCCATTAAGATCACTATCTATATACAATAAAATATCTTCTACCTGGGCCAGAAAGTTATGCCCCGCCAGGGTTAAGTTCCAGCGTACAGGTGATTTAGGGAATACCTGGCTTAGTACTAGAGCCAGCCGTTCCGCCCCAGCTGGAACTTGTAATTGACGTCTGATCGGCCTGGGAACGGGCTCTTGCTTGAATTCTTGCTTGGGCTCTATCTCTGCCAATGGCACTTCAGCCATCATCTCTACCTCTGGTTTAGCTTCAGCCACGATCTCTGTTCGTGCCTTTGGCTTAGACTTTTCCTTTTCCCATAACTCTTCCTTTTGCTCATCTTCAACTGTATTTACTTCTATCAAGGTTAAGTCAGGCATTCCTGACTTATTTGCACCTTCATCATCTATTAAACTCTCTTTTTCAGGACTAGCGGTATCTTCTCGGTTTCCCCAATGCTCCGGACTGTTCTGAACGGTCGCGATCTTTGGAGATAGAATTCCAGCTTGCAAGCTTTCTCGATAGATGTTTTGGAAGTCTCTGATTTTTATTTGACTATTGTCTGACACGCCGGATTTACCGTCAATTATATTAACCCTGCCCTTAAATGTTGACTGTGTAGGTTGGATCAAAGCGGCAGCTGCTGCAACAGAGTCAGGGCTGTCATTAAGCTCAGAAGGTGTTCTCACGGAAGCGCTTACAGCTTCATTAATCATTTTCTCCATCATTTCATAAAAGACAGGGAAGTTCTCAATCACGCGCATATCCGGAAGACGCTGTTCTATTATTTGCCTTACTCCATTATTAATTTCCGTTTCAGGCAGGGAAGCTAAACTTGCGAGCGCAGACACAAGTTTATGGGCACTTTTTAACCCGCGCTGAAACTCAGCATCTGCATCAGAACCTGTAAGCAGGCATGTAGCGAAGAGTTTCTCAACGATTTGATCTATATGTTCTTGAATTCCGGGATCTTGGTAAAAATACGTTTCCATGTTTGTCCACCTCCACGAAATAATCCTGTTCGATAGCTATGCAAACAGAGGATTAGATATGAATGGTGGTGGATTATTTGTTAGTGTGCCTGCGCTAAGTATTGGAGCACGCGCGCAACTGTTGCCTTTGCATGGGCAATGCTTTCGGGAATATTTTTGGGGCCAGAGCAACTACCCGCGACAAATACTCCAGTGTTCCCATCCGTGTCAGGATTGTTATCTTTATAAAATCCGTTTTCATCATAGCTAAGCCCAAGTTGCGGAAATTGCATGCTTAAATCGTTTGTTGGCTTTTGCGCAGGCATAAGAATTAAGAGGTCATATTCATCATCGGACACAGAACCGGTGTAGGAATCGGCAAAACGCACGGTAAGAGAGTTAGCTGGATAACCATATACCTTTGCCGGAGTACTACGGATGAGTTTGATTTGATTAGATTCTATTTCCTTGGAGCTCGCAGTTAAGAGCTCAGTATAAAAAATATTGAGCTGGGTATTAGGCAAAAGATAGCTAAGCCGCAGGGCCAAGCGCTGTGCATACGCACAACAATAGCGGGAACAATAATTGGCACTGTGAGCGCGCTCATCCCTGCTGCCGACGCATAACACGATCCCAATCCTGCGCAAGCCGCCCAATTTTTCATTAAGTTTAGAGGGCTCAGCCAGGATTGATTCGAGTTCATACGCTGAGATCACCTGTTTGTGGATTTCATAATTTAATTCTGCCTGGACAGCAGGATTATGGATTTCAAACCCGGTTGCTGCCACTACAGCCTGTACCTCTAGAGATGTTTCCGCTCCCAGGTCTGAGCGGATTTCATTGAGCAAACGAATATTGGCCCTATAATGTCCAGGGCTGCCATGAAAGTCTGTTAACATGCTATAGGGCAGAATATGAATATTAGGATTATGTTCGAGCTTTGCCCTAGTCTTAGGTATAAGGCAGGCTGAGCATTGCTGACAGAGTTCAGCAGCTTTGCATGAATAAAATCTCCCCTTGCCGCCAACTTCCTTTTCCCGTTCGAGGAGGAAGACTTCATGTCCTGCCTGAGCCAGGCCTAGACTAGCGGTAATGCCGGCAATTCCCGCTCCGATAACTAAAACTTTTCCTCTCATGCCCTTCTCTCCATAACCGCCTTATTTAGATTGCGCTCGGCACTGATCATCTAACTCACTTCCTGATTATTTTCCGCTCGCAGAATCTGGGCGAGCGCTCGCCGCCAAAGTGCGGGGGAATTGGCTGCAACCGCCACTATTTTAACAAGTTCGGGGTTAAGTCCCATTCCCTGTAATCTGCGTGTAATATCTGCAGTTTTAGGTTCGCTTTGGCTGGCGCAACTTCCTGGCGGGCAGATGCCAAGGATAATATTATCAGCACCATGGGCCAAAGCTTGTAAGATATATGTTTGATCAGTATTGCACCCACACGGAACAGTAACCAATTCAATCTTAGCAGCCATTTTTAAGGGCAAACTTACGTTTTGCGCAGCTAAAGCCCCGGAATTTTGACAAGCAAAAATTACGGTCTTATCTTTTGAATCTTTTTTAATCCGTTCGTAAATTAAACTGCTATCAAATAGAGGTAAAGAAATTGCCAGTGAGGAACAGGCACTTGCACACACTCCACAGCCCTGACACGCTAAGGGGTCAATATAAGCCGCAGAATGGAAACGATCGACCTCGATTGCACGGGACGGACAAACCTGGCAGCAGCTAAGGCACAGGGAACATCGTTCAGAATCAATCTGAGCAAAACCGTCTGCGACCATTAACTCTCCAGTAAGCAGGAGAGCAGTTTCTCCTGCTATGGCAGCGACAGCAAGTTCAAGCGGCAGAATTGTCTTCTGTGCCTCACTTAAGACGAATATTCCCGGCCTGTTTGTAGAAACGGAGAAAGAATGAATCCTTAGCAGCGAGGCCAAGCCTTCAAATTCTGGACTAAAAGAGTAAATTTCGCTGATATAGAGAAACTCAGCCTTCAGGTCAAATGATAAATCCAGAAAAGGATCAAGGTAGTGAAGACGCAGACAGCTTTCATCCTCTGCTACTATGTATAGAGGATCTTTTAAACGCAGAAAACGCACTCCAGACTGACAGCAAAGCTGATACGTTTCCTCAGACTTAGAGTTCCCCAGTCTTAGATTAAAGTAAAAAAAAGTAACAACGGCTCCTTTGACCGCCAACCTAAGTGCCTGGTGCAAAGCGAGAGCAAAGGCATACTCATTATCCTGATCATTAAGGTAAAATGCTACGTTTTGCCCAGCGAGAGTTTGCTCAGCTTTGGCAATAGGCCTGATCAACGGAGTCTGAGGCAGATTTGGGTCAAGCCTGACCTCTGGTGCCAGGGCTAAAACAATCGTTCCAGCTTCAATCCATGTTCTTTTCTTCATCTCTTTCTGCTCTACCCTGACCCGAAAGTTGCCCCGTTGCCCTAACACTTCTACCACCCGGGCATCAGGTAAAGGAGTGACTCTGGAATGAAGTGCGTGAGCGCTTTCTCCGATCCATATTACTGGATGAGCAGAAAGCATGTTAATTGCAGTTAAAGCAAACACTCCATTCCCTATTACGATCACTTCTGAATGGACAGAAAAAACCCACCCTCCCTCTCGTTTAGCCAAAGGGATGTTCATTTAACCACTCCCATTTTCCACCCATATATTTAGGCCAAATATTGGCATTTATCTGAATATGGCGAGGGGTTATAAGCGATTCTTTCCGAAAACAAGGTCCCCAGGGAATTCCCTGGGGACCTACCCTGGACAAGCTTAACGTGTGCGAAATACTTTTAGGTAAGAATCAGCATATATGCTCTTGTTGAGTAAGATTTGTGCAGTAGCCGCGACATCGACAAGGTCATCATCGTTCGCGTCTACGATGGCAGCATCAAGGCCTACAGCCATGGCCATAGCTAAATATGTTCTGTTAATCAAGTGGCGATCAGGAGACTTTTGCGAGACATTGGACAGTCCGAGCACAGTCCTAGGAGCAGGGTTGGATAGAGTCTTGACCTGACGTAAAGCTTCTAATACTTCAGGAGCATGTTCCTGCGCAACATTGACCGGGAGGATGAGCGGGTCAATATAAAGGTCTTCCATCGGCATACCGAATTCATCAGCAGCTGCAACTAATTCCATCGCAAATGCTACCCTGTTTTCAGCATCTTTGGGAATGCCTTTTTTATCCATGGTCAGGCCGATTAAGGACGCGTTGTACTGAACAGCCATGGGGAAAACCCGTTCAATTTTAGCACGCTCAGCCGGGCAGGAGTTGATCATGGCCGGGCGTTTACATAATTTTAAGCCCCCTTCGATTGCATCGTAGTTCGTTGAGTCCAGGCACAGGGGCAGATCAGACACCTCTTGGATTACGTTTACCATCCATTTATAAGCTTCCGGTCGCTCCTCCGTAGGCACTGCCGGTCCGGAGTTCACATCGAGATAATGAGCACCCCCTTCTTGTTGCTTTAAAGCCCAATGTTGGAAGGGTTTGGGATCTTTATTACGGAGAGCTTCTCCGATGTCTTTAAACATTCCATTTATACGTTCGCCAATAATAATCAAATCCGCTCACGTCCTTTCAAAAATTCAACTTATTTAAGGTGGGCAGCCGCAGCGCAGACGTTTGCAGTCGGCGCCGCGGGCCTTATTATTAATGCCAAGAGATTAGGCGTTCTGTTCCATCAAATCGGAGATATTTCTTTGGACCAAACGTACTGAAGCCGGGTTGCGCATTAACAAAATGCTGGCACCGACCTGAAGCAGGGCGGAAGCGGTAACTGCTTCCCACAGAATTCCGCGGTCTTGCAATTCACCCCAGCCCGGGAATTCTTCAATTCCGACATTAGCTTCCTTCGCCCTGTTAGCCTCATAGCCAACAGTACAAATCATCGGCATGGACAGCATCTTGTCCCCGGCAAGTGCACCCAAACGGGCCCGCTCCATAATGGAATAGGCATATTCGATCCCAAAGCCCAAGCCCCCGATCATCGGGTCAATGACAATTTTATTCAGAGGCAGACCCATTTCATTAATCAAAATGTTAAGCTGTTTACAAATATTAATGTCAAGCGGGGACCGGGCGATCACGTTGTGCTTGTGCACCATCGCTGCAGCCGTAATAGACTTATAATTGTCCTGTTCGGCCAACCCGATTAAGAGATTTTCCCCAGCTGCTGCCTCAGCGACAGCGGCCATTACTTCATTGTCTTTCTCCGGATCTTCACACCCTACAACAATTACCGGTACGCCAACAGCGGCTAAGACGTCCTTTACCACCTGGGAACATTGTTCAGGGCTGTGGTTCGCTCCTTCCGGATCAGCTCCGATTAATTTGAGGTAGATCATGTCAGCGCCGAATTCTTCCACGCATTTTTTAGCCCAAGCTACAGGGTCACCAAGAACATCCCCAAATTGGTTTTTAATATTGTCGCTCCACGGTGGCACAATATCAGTTACTTCCATCCCAATTACCGGGCGGTTTTCAACTTTACCCTCAAAATGCAGATATGGTAAGGTTCCGTCCCCACCGGCTCTTATCACAGAGGTACGCGTACCACCCTCTTCAGCAGTAGCGCCGAGAACAACCTGACCGACTTTACTAGCATACCTTTCCTTAACTAAAGTTACGGGCATTGACCTCTCTCCTTTCTACTTCAAGATCCCTACACGACTTATAATTTTCTCTACAGCTTGAACAGACACTGCCTCATCAGGTAGATCATACAAGGCTTTTCCGGCTAAATCTTGTTCCACCACCAGCGGATCTAAGGGGATGTCACCGATCACTTTAAGACCGGTGTGGGCGATCTCGTCAGCCAGGGACTCCAGGGTGTTGCCCGCTGTTTTCGTAACGACCAGGTAAACTTCTCCGACTTCAGCCCTTATTCCCCTGATCAAGTCATGAACCCGGCCGGCCGAACGTATCCCCCGGGCTGAGGAATCACTGATCACAAACATAACATCAATATGAGGGATCGTTCTGCGGCTGATGTGTTCAAGTCCTGCTTCCGTATCAACAGCCACAAAATCATAATTATTGCCCAAGTTCTCCAGGTATTTGCGCAAAAGGTCATTCGGATAGCAATAGCATCCTGGACCCTGCGGACCTCCCATTACCAGGAGGTCAATATCCTTAGATTCGACGAGGGACTGCTGTAGTTTGTACTCCACAAAGATATCTTTGGGCATTCCGGTAGGAACTGCCTTGGGATTTTTGGTCTCCTCCAAGAGATCAGAAATTGTCGCCGTTACTTTGAGTCCCAGAGCCTCATTTAAGTTAGCGTTAGGATCAGCATCAACAGCAAGTATGGAGATTCCTTGCTTCTGCTTGATCATTTGCCTCAGCATTAAGGCGGTGAAAGTAGTCTTCCCTACCCCACCTTTGCCGGCAACTGCTACATATCTTGCCATTTCCTCCTCCACCTTCCTGCATGCCTGTTTTAACCCTCAACGGACGGGAATAGGGATAAGTCCGTATGCGGTAAGAACAGCGCTGACACGAACTCGTCCATAAATGTGGTACCCACGGAAAGCTCGACATACGTCATCTTACGGGACAATTCAGCCGCTTCTTTCCAAGCGTTTTGAGAAAGAAGCGCAAGCCGGGCTCCTTTTACAGAAGAATTCCCAATGAATAGGAATTTATCCTCAGGCAAATCTGGCAACAGCCCGATTTGAACGGAGTCGTGGACATTGAGATAATTGCCGAAACCTCCCGCGATTACAATGCGGCTGATCATATCAATATCAACAGCCACCATCGTCAATAAGGAACGAATTCCGGCGTAAATTGCCCCTTTGGCTCTGATTAAGTTCTTAACGTCATTTTCAGTAATGACAATGTCTTTTTCTCCGCCAGCCTGATGAGCCCATGCCAGCACGAACTCTTTATCATCAGTGGTCGCACGCAGGCGGGCAGATTGGGAAGAATGCTCAAGCTGGAAATTCCCTGCCCTGTCGATAATACCTGCTTCCCGCAGTTTGGCGAGACAATCCACTAAGCCGGAGCCACAGATCCCCACCGGTGGAATTTTTCCAATCACTTTAAGATTGACATCCAGGCTTTCGGGATCAATGGTTACACGCTCAACTGCCCCTGGCATAGCCCTCATGCCAAAGGCAATCCCGCCGCCTTCGAAACAAGGACCTGCGGAACAAGCACAGGATACCAGCCAGTCCTGGTTACCGAGCACAATCTCACCATTAGTGCCGATGTCAATAAAGAGGACAATGTCTTCCCCATTAGCCATATCTGTTACAAGGGTACCGGAGACGATATCCCCACCAACATAACTTGCTACCGAGGGGAAAGAATGAACTAACCCTTCCGGCAGCATATGAAGCCCAATTTGTCTGGCAGGTACGGAAGGTACATCATTCATGGTAGGAATGTAGGGTTCCAGCCGCACATATCTAGGATCCACTCCCAGAAGCAATTGAGTCATTGTGGTATTACCGGCAGTCATGGCGACCATAAGGTCGTTGAGATTAAGGTTTTGCCTGGAGATAATTTTGTCAGTCAGATCATTAACGGTATCAATTACTGCCTGATGAATCTCCCGTAAATTTTCCGGGCTCTCGACCGCATACACTATCCGGGAAATGACGTCATCCCCGTACTTAGCTTGTTTATTGTAAGTCCCTTGTTTATCCACTATTTCTCCGGTTATCAAATTGACTAGGTAAACTACAACTGTAGTTGTACCAATGTCAATCGCCAGACCGTACGGAGGGATGTCATTGCCCTTGACAACATTGATTACCGAATACCCTGATTCTGAAGTGGTGAGAGTCACAGAAACATCCCATTTGGCTTGGCGCAGGGCTTCAGGCAATGTTTGAAGGACAGTGAGCGGAATTTGGATGGGCTTAGTCCCCGCTTGTAAAACTCGCCTTAACTCCATGTTCAGACGGGACCAGTCACTGGCGTTCTCCGTCAAAGTGGGTTCGGAAAGCTGAACTCTTACTTTGACTGCAAGCGGATCATTTCCGAACTTTTCTATTAAGTCTTCTTCAGTTTCTTTGAGCAGACCCTTCTGCACATCCCCCATCAAAACTTGATGCTCCT
>DAHVVW010000089.1 GCA_027357125.1 Clostridiales bacterium | reverse complement strand
GGTTATAGCCAGACTTTGGGCGTGGGAACGGGCTGATTAGTGATTTAGGACAGCTAACGCCACAGCCGTTCGCAAGAGACTGGCCAGTGGAGGTCATTAGTTGTACCAAACCAATAATGGCAGTATAATACGGAAAACGGATGAAAATGGACTTGCGAAAGGGGGTTAGCTGGATGTCGGAACGAATCCGTCTCACTCAATATTCCAGCAAAGCCGGCTGAGGGTGTAAAATTGGTCCGGCGGACCTAGCGCAAGTATTGCGCCATTTACCCCCTAACCAGGAAGATGCCAACCTTTTGGTTGGCTTGGACACATCAGATGATGCAGGGGTGTATCGTCTGAACGAAGAACAGGCGATCGTCCAGACCGTGGATTTCTTTACTCCGGTTGTGGATGACCCGTATTCATTTGGGCAAATTGCGGCAGCTAACGCCTTGAGTGATATTTATGCCATGGGAGCTAAGCCCTTGACAGTGCTGAACTTAGTGTCATTCCCAATTTCCAAGCTCGATATGGGGGTTCTGGCAGATATCCTGCGGGGCGGAAGTGATAAGATCAAAGAAGCGGGGGCGCTCCTGATCGGCGGGCATTCAATCGATGACCCTGAACCGAAGTACGGCTTGGCGGTAACAGGGATTGTCCATCCGCACCAGGTGCTTTCCAATGCTACGGCTCGTCCGGGGGATGTGCTTATTCTTACCAAGCCTTTAGGTGTCGGGATTATTACTACCGGAATTAAGCGCGGGCTTATCTCTCTTGAAGCTGAGGCTGAGGTTGTGCGCGTGATGGCAACCCTTAATAAAGGTGCTGCCGAAGCGGCTTTGGAAATCGGAGTTAACGCGCTCACGGACGTTACCGGCTTTGGTCTCTTAGGACATTTACACGAGATGATGCAGGCCAGCAAGGTTAAGGCTCATGTGGACAGCCAGGCAGTGCCTGTGTTGGAGAGTGTGTGGGAAGCGATCGAGCAAAAGGCTGTTCCAGGAGGAACGATGGCTAACCGCCGTTATCTGGAGGATAAGGTCGAATTTGCGGCTGGGGTTGCTGAGCCTGTGCGCTTGGTCTTGGCAGATGCGGTCACTTCCGGAGGGCTTTTGATCGCTGTGTCTGAGGAGAAAGCCCCTGCTCTAATCGAGGTTCTGCGCCAAAAGGGTACTCCGGCGGCAGCGCGAATTGGCCAGGTCGTTGAAGGGGAAGTCGGGAAAATTGAAGTTTCTTAAAGCCTATGATAAAATACCCACGGTAAAAGCTTAGTGCTGTAGCAGGGGGAGATTAGAGTGCAGGAAGTGTGGCAAAGTGTGGCGACTTGTTTTGAGCAAGTGGCCTTCTTTTTTGCAGGAGGAGATCCGAAACTTGACGCGAGTTTTGGGAGGAGAGCAGAGCGGTTGGAGGGCAGGAGCTTTGCCCGTGAGGAATTGGTCAGAACTCTGACCGAGTACCATGAACGCCTGGGATTCGGGGAAGAGACCATGAAAAATATCTCCGCTTTGCTCCGGGAAGATACCTTAACCGTGGTTACGGGCCAGCAGGCAGGAATGCTCTCAGGTTCGCTCTATACCTTATATAAGGCGGTGACGGCAATTCATCTGGCCGGGGAACAGCAACGAAAGCTGGGGCGGACGGTGGTTCCTGTTTTCTGGATTGCGAGCGAAGACCACGATTGGGCAGAAGTGAGAGAGACCGTTCTCCTAACTGGCGATGGTCGCCCGTTGCCCCTGAGACTGGCGGGAGAGGGAGAGGGGCTTCCAGTCGGCAGCCTGTCGGTGCCGCCCTGGAGTGAGGTCGCAGATATGCTTAATCGGGGTCTGCCGGAGAGTGAGTTTAAATCTGAGATGATACAGGACTTGAAACGCTTAACAGAGCAAGCGCGTAATTTTAGTGAATGGTTTGCCTTAGTGCTTAAGTGGCTCACTCACGACAGGGGGTTAATCTTTTTTGATCCGGCCCTGCCGGCTTTTAAGAGACTCGCTTCTCCGGTATATGAGCGGATACTGAAATCTCACCGTGATCTTAATCAGGCTTTGGAGCAGCGTACGCACAAACTTGTGAGTCTTGCCTACAAAGCGCAAATCGAGCTCGACCAGGGCGAGGTTAACCTGTTTATGGCAAATCCGGAGCGTCGCGCTTTGCTCAGTTCGTCGCAGGGTTTTAAGTTAAGGGGAAAAGAAACAACTTTAACTCTTGATGACTTAACATCCATGCTCAGGGAAGACCCGGGGCTCTTCTCCCCCAATGTCGCCACCCGCCCACTGGTTCAGGAATATCTGTTGCCGACTCTGGCGTATGTGGCCGGACCGGGAGAGCTTAATTACTGGGCTCAGCTCGGGCAAGGGTTTGCTGTGTTTGGGTTTGAGATGCCGGTAGTGTATCCCCGGCTGTCAGCAGTAGTGCTTACCCAGGGTTGGCAGCGGGCCTTGCGCACGGAAGGCCTGACTGTGGCCCAAGTGTATCAGGGGCTGGCAGAGTATAAAGAACGGTGCGTGCGGGAGCAGGACGAATACGATATTGACGGGCATTTTGGGGCTCTAAGAGCACAGATAAACTCAGCCTACCAAAGGCTTGACTCTTTTAGTGCGATCAATAGCCACGCCGAAGAATGGGTGGCTCAAAACCAAGAGCGGGTATTGGGGCAGATTTCCTACCTTGAAAAGAAAATTTGGCAAGCCCAGCGCAAACGTTGTGAAAGCATGCTGAGGCGGATCGAGCAGTTAGAACAGGCTCTAGCACCGTTTGGGATCAGGCAGGAAAGGGTCTTTAACCCACTGAGTTTTGTGGCCCGCTTCGGCCCGGAGTTCGGAATGCGGGTGGCGGAGCTTCCTCTGACAGCGGATTTTCGGGAACAGTGTATAATTATATAGATATTTTCGCCCTAACTCTTCAAATATGTAGCAGACAAGCTGTATAATTAAAAAGATTGTATTGAGCCATTGTGAACAAACTGAAGAGAGTCTGGATAGAGTTAGGAGTTGTTTTGAGTTGCGGCGTAAACAAAAGATCGCCTTAATGTCTATTGCTTTGCTCACGGTATTTATCTCAGGTTATGTTTGGTATGCCTGGCAGAACAGCTCTGCCGGGCATACGGTGACAATGCCGCGGGGCGGGGTCAACGATATTCCCGGACTCAGCCAACAGATGAGCGTACTGCTCATCGGAGCGGACCAGCGGCCGGGGGAGAGCAAGTTTAATACAGACTCCATAATCCTGGCAAGTGTTGACCCGAAGGAGAAACGGATTAGCTTGTTATCCATTCCACGCGACACCAAGGTGACGCTCCCGGGGTATGGCGATGTCAAGATTAACTCTATTGCAGCCTTGAAGGATATTGAAACTCTGCAGCAGGAAGTTGCAGACCTCACAGGAGTGCCGGTGTCAGGTTATGTCCTTACTAATTTTTCCGGGTTTAAGGAAATTATCGATACTTTAGGCGGGATCACAGTCTATGTCGAAAAAGACATGAACTATAAAACAGGGGACAAAGAGGATGGGCTTATTAATCTGAAAAAGGGAGAACAGCGCCTGGACGGCTCGAAAGCACTCCAGTATGCGCGTTTCCGGCATGATGAGCTGGCGGATATTTCCCGTACTGCCCGCCAGCAGGTAGTGCTGAAAGCGGTTGGGAAAGAGATGATGCAGGCCAGCACGATCCCGAAGCTTCCGGTCCTCATCCCGCAGTTAAGGGAAGCGGTTCAGACCAATTTGTCAGTGGGAGATATGTTAAAGCTCGCTAAAGTCGCGGTGAACTTCGATAGTTCCAGGATCTTGTCCCAGACTCTGCCGGGATCTTTTCTTGATTTGGACGGAGTGAGTTACTGGGCGGTGAACCCTGAAAAGGCTAAAGAAGTAGTGAAAAATCTTTTTCAGGGCAAAACCACTACTGAAGTTATAGTTGACAGCGGGCCGGTTGACCTCTTAAAACCGGTGCAGACGGTGCCGGATAAGCCTAAGCCTAAGGTTCCGGGAAACAGCGAAGATCCCAATGGCCCTGGGTCGAATGGACATGAAGGAGATATTAAAGTTCCGGGCAACGGCCAAGATCCCAATGGAGAAGGGTCAACCGGCTACCAGGATGTGTTATAATGGGTTAAGAGATAATTTGGATGGAGTGGAATACTATGCCGGAAGAAATCGTGCGTGGGCGCTCACTTGATGAAATCAGGCAGGAATGGGCTCAGAAGTGGGGCTGTTCCCCGGAGCAGCTTCAGTTAGAGGTTCTGGACAAGCCTGGGTTTTTGTCCAGGAAATG
Source organism: Clostridiales bacterium (assembly GCA_027357125.1). Taxonomy (GTDB): domain Bacteria; phylum Bacillota; class Desulfitobacteriia; order Desulfitobacteriales; family Desulfitobacteriaceae; genus Paradesulfitobacterium. The sequence goes on along the minus strand of DAHVVW010000089.1, from coordinate 3,471 downwards.
GAAGGTGCGTTTGCACCTGCCGGAGGCACGGGAACCGGCTACGACTGCTGCGCCGGCCCAGGAGGTTTTAGTAAAAACAGAGTGGGACGGTGAAAGATACATAATAGACCCGGGTGAAGGAGTGCAGGAAATTTTACCGCCCCGGCGCGGGGGAGAGATGCGGGTCAACGGAGAGCTCCAGGATAAATCCTTCTCTTGCCGCAGGGAGGATGTTATTGAGTTTATCCCATGGCTGGAACCAGGGGAGCTTAAATGGGAACTTGAGGTGCGCTTTCAAGGGGGAGCGGTGGTCGCCAGAGTTCAACAGAAAACGGCGGGCCGTTATGTATTAATGAAAGAAATTCATCCTGCACGCCGTCTGGATCTGGATGAATATTTAACATGGGAGGATATGCCTCTTTCCGGGGAAATGTGGGATGAACAGCGGCTCAATGACGGTCTGGCGGAGCTTAAGATTGTTTTTGGCCGTCGCCAAGAAGTCTGGAATGAGATTTTAGCAGTCAGAGGGAGCGGCGAAGTGGTCGTGGCAGAGGCTGTAATGCCGGTTCCGCCGCAGCCGCCGGTATTAGAAGACTTCGTAGGAGCACCCCAGCCCAAAGAAACAGCGGAATTTGAGCGTATTGATTTTTTTGCTTCAAAAATACAGCTTGTTAAGGAAGGAACAGTGCTGGCCCGCAAAAAACCTGGCATACCCGGGATCCCCGGTACGGATGTTTTCGGACGCCAACTGCCGACTCAACCGCTGCGGGATTTCCAGTTCAGGCTGAAGAAAAATGTTCGCCTCTCGGAAGACGGGATGGAGGTTATTGCAGCGTGTGCGGGACTGCCCGTGCGTTTAGATGAGATAACTTATATGGTGGAAAATGCATATGTGTTAAATAAAGATGTTGATTTGTCCACCGGCAGCATTGATTTTACCGGCGATGTTTTGATCGGAGGGAATGTGCAGGACGGACTGCATATTTTTGCCACCGGCAAAGTCGAAATTCAGGGAGCGGTCTCCCATGCCGAGATTCGGGCAGAAAGAGGGCTGAAAGTTCACCGCAATGTCCTGGGTGGAAAATTGGTAGTGGGAGAAAAATATGTGGTGAGAGCGGAAATCCTACGCCAGCTCAAAGCTGTTTACGATGAGCTGAACTTGTGCCTGATGCAAACTGAGGAATTGCTAAAATCCCCGGCGGCGGCTAATCTCAAACCAGGGCAGTGTCTCAAAAAACTCCTTGAACGGAATTTCCCGGAGCTGCCGAAACGGGCAGTCAAGGCTGAGAACTATGTCTTAACGCACAAGGATGAGCTCATTACCCAGGATCTAATCCTCGCCGTTAAATCTGCTAAGCGCTTCTTGTCAGGTCTGGGGCCGTTAGAACCGCAATCCGTAACGCTTCTCCATAAAGTGAATAAAGCCTTTGCTCAATTGGTAGAAAATATTGCCCTTGAAGTTCCGGAAAAGCTGGCGTGTGTTGTCGATTATGTGCAGGGTACGACAATCGAGACCGGCGGTTCGTTTCAATGTGCTAAAGGAGCGTACAACTCGATGATTAGTGCGGATGGAGATGTAAACATTGAAGGGGTGTGCCGCGGGGGCAAGATTCTGGCTGGAGGAAATGTCTCGATCCGGGAATTGGGAGGGTCAGGAGTAAGCACAACCCTTGTACAAATTGTTGGAACCAAGCGGCTCAAGGTTGCTTATTGTCACCCTAATGTCGTGATTGCTGTGGACAAAGAAATTATTAGGATAGAGGAAGCGTACAAAGACTTAGAGGTGTATCGCGAGCGGGGTCTGGTGCAGATGGAAAAACTGCGGGCCAATCCTCTTTAATTCATGGAAGCCTGTTGCTGCTGGTTGGAGGTGGGCGACAGGCTCCCTGTTTTTTTTGACAAGAGTCCTATGTTCACGCTACACTTGTGGGGAGAGAAACAAGGAAGGATAGAAAGCAGATGGAAACAAATATTGATTTAGAGAAAGCCGAAGAACTTGTTTATAGTCTGATTAAGCCTGTGTCAGCCGAAACGGTAAGTTTAGGGTCGGCCTATGGCAGGGTTCTGGCCCAGGATTTGCATTCTCAGCTGAATATTCCTCCGTTTGCACGTTCCCCGTTAGATGGGTATGCTTACTACGCCCGCACCCAGGATTCTAAACCATTAAGTTTGAGGATCGTTACGGAGATTCCGGCGGGGAGCTGGCCGGAACGGGCTCTGGAAGTAGGAGAAGCAGCCCGCATTTTTACCGGGGCTCCCATTCCCGCAGGTGCCAACTGTGTAGTGCGCATGGAGGATACGGAAGAGCACGGGGATGAAGTGGTTATTCACTACCCTGTCCCGGCCGGGGCTAATGTTGTTCCGGAAGGAGATGAAATAGCCCGGGGAGAGACTCTGCTGCGGCAGGGAGTGCTGCTCACTCCGCCTGCGCTTGGACTCCTGGCGGCAGCAGGGGTGCAAGAAGTGCCGGTATACCGCCGTCCGAAGGTGGGCCTCCTGTCCACCGGGTCAGAGCTAATTGATATCGACAGCCAACCGCTCCCAGGCAAAATCTACAACAGTAACAGTTACACCTTGCGCGGCCTGTTGCAGGAAGCGGGATGTGAGGTCAAAGCCATTCCTTATGTCCCGGACCGCTTGCCGGAAACCCTCCTGGCTTTGGAACAGTTGGAGGGAAGCGATGTTGTGATCTCAACGGGAGGTGCTTCCGTGGGGGAGTATGACCTTATGCCCCAAGCTCTTGAGCAGCATGGCTGTGAGATGCTTTTTTGGAAAGTGAACTTAAAACCCGGAACTCCGGCAGCAGTGGGCAGAAAAGGAAATAAGCTTTATTTTTCCCTCTCGGGCAACCCGGCTGCTGCAGCTGTCACTTTTGAACTCTTGGTGCGCCCGGTTCTGTCAAAGCTAAGGGGAAGTGTTCAGTGGCAGCCGCAAGAGTTTGCGGTGAAAATGGCAGGGGAGTTCTCTAAGTCCGGGCGTCAGCGCCGGTTCCTGCGTGCCACAGCTGTACTGAAAGACGGAGAAATCTGGGCAGACCTGGCACCGGCACAGGGCTCCGGGATTTTGCGCTCCATGATCGGCAGTGATTTGCTGGTGGATGTTCCCGGCGGGCATGGTCCCGTGCGGGAGGGAGAGTCCTTGCTAGCGCGCTGGATTGGGAAGTAAGGTTAAAATGCACTTTATGCGTTAGGGATTATACGAGGGGGTAAATCAATGAGTAACAAAGAAATTCCGGTAGTGTCAGTGGTGGGGAAATCTGATTCCGGCAAGACTACCCTTTTAGAGAAGATTTTGCGCGAGGCCAAAAAGCGCGGGTGGCGGGTTGCGACCGTAAAACACGATGTCCACGGGTTTGAGATGGACAAGCCGGGGAAGGACACTTGGCGTCATGCCCAAGCGGGCGCAGATGTAGTGGTTATTTCTTCGCCCACTAAAATTGCAGTTCTCGAAAAGGTTGAAGAAGACCAGCCCTTGGATGAGGTTGTAAAACGC
>DAHVVW010000088.1 GCA_027357125.1 Clostridiales bacterium | reverse complement strand
TCAGGCGATCGAGAAGGTGGTTAAATGCTTGAAACAGTGGCAAGACCCCCGGTTTGTACCGTCTGCAGATGGAGCACGCTAGGTGTTGAACAAAGAGAATGAACGATATAGAGCATGGACGATGTACGTCTTGGGTAAAATTTGCTATAATAATTTTTGAATTCAGAGGAATTTGCAGCTTATGATCACAGAGGAAAAATCTGAATTACATGAACTCTTAAAGGAGATCACTTAATTACATGTTAGATAAGATGCAAATTGCGATTGACGGCCCGGCCGGCGCGGGCAAAAGCACGGTAGCGAAAGCCGTGGCTGAGCTTTTGGGGCTCTTTTACCTTGATACAGGAGCGATGTATCGCGCGGTAGCACATAAAGCCTTAATGAACAAAGTGGATATTCACTCTGCAGAAGAGGTCAGCCGCTTAGCTGCGCAAACCAGGATTAGTTTTGATCATGCCCAAGGGGACAGGGTTTGGTGTGACGGGGAAGATGTGACAGGGGCGATCCGTACCCCGGAAGTCACGCGGGCTGTTTCTGTAATTGCAGCTTATCCCGAAGTGCGTGAGCGGTTGCTCGCCTGGCAGCGGCTGGAGGCAGAACGGGGCGGAGTAGTCATGGATGGCCGTGACATTGGTACGCAAGTTTTGCCCAGAGCTGAGCTTAAGATTTTTCTGACAGCTTCTCCTGATGCACGGGCCAAACGGCGTTGGCTTGAGGTACAAGCGACTGGGAAAGAGATTGCCCTGGCCGAGATCGCAGCAGAAATGGAAAGAAGGGACCGGCAAGATCGGGAACGTGAATTTTCTCCTCTTAAACCTGCTGCTGATGCGGTTGTTCTTGACACCACAGAGCTTACGGTTGAGCAAGTTATTTCTGAGATTGTTACCATGGCTCAGGAGGGAACAAAATGAGTTTTTACGGTTTCGCCAAGACTGTGATGTCGCTTCCGTTTCGCCTAATGGGCTGGAAGTTAAGAGGGTTGGAAAATGTCCCGGCTGAAGGGCCGGTAATACTCGCATCCAATCATGTTAGCCTGTGGGACCCGGTGCTTATTGGTTGCGGCCTGCGCCGCCAGGTTTGCTATATGGCTAAAGATGAACTTTTTCACGTTCCGGTCTTAGGATGGGCTGTTCGTCACTTGGGGGCTTTCCCGGTTAAAAGGGGTCAAGGAGACACGAGTGCGATCCGCCAATCCCTGGCCGTTCTCAAAGAACATAAAATCTTGGGGGTGTTTCCGGAAGGGACACGTTCCAAGACGGGGCAAATCCAGAAAGCTCTGCCGGGAATCGTTCTGTTTATGGAAAAGAGCCAGGCACCGATTGTTCCTGTGCGTGTTAGTGGCACCCGCAGCCTGTTTACCAAGGGCTGGGGCAAAGTTGGGATGGTCATCGGCGAACCGCTTACGCCAGAGATGCTTAAACCCCCTGCCAATGTAGAAAATCGGCGGGAGTGGGTAGCGCAAAAGATAATGGACGCTCTCGATCAATTGCCTGAAATTTAGACCGCATGTTTTTTTGCGCCCAGGGAACGTTAAAGATGGAAAAGTAAAGTGATACAGCAGGAATTTGAAGCCTAAGCAGCGAAATATTTGTCTTAGGGAGTTTTTCCTTATATATCCGCTGCTAAGGAGGTTAAAAGTTGGAGGTTATTCGAGCGGATAAAGCCGGATTTTGTTTCGGTGTCCAACGGGCGCTTGATTTAGTCGAAAAATCCGCTGCAACTAAGGATGTGGCTACTTTAGGGCCACTGATTCACAACCGCCAAGTGGTGGAGCGCTTGGCAGAGCGCGGGGTGCGCGCTGTGGCATCTGTTAAAGATGCCCAAGCCAAGACTGTGATCATTCGCTCACATGGTGTAGCTCCCCAAGTTTACCGGGAAGCGGAAGAAGCTGAGATTGAAATAATTGATGCCACTTGTCCTTTCGTGCAAAAGGCGCAACAGCTTGCAGCCACAGCTGCGGAGACTCGCCAAGTGATTGTGGTGGGGGATAAAGAACACCCGGAAGTTCAGGGAATTCTCGGCTGGGCCGGAGGACAAGCCTTAGCGATAGAGACAGTTGAGGAAGCGTGTTCTCTTCCTCATTACCAAAGTCTGACAGTGTTAGCTCAGACGACACAGCCGATAGTTAACTATAACGCGATTGTGGACGAGCTGCGCTGCCATACAGAGGATATCACTGTGGTTAACACGATCTGCAGCGCTACCCAGGAACGCCAAGATGCCGCACGCGCGTTGTCTGACCAGGTCGATGTCATGGTAGTAGTCGGTGGGAAGAGCAGCGCCAATACCCGCAAGCTTGCAAGGATTTGCACGGACAAAGCACCCACTTATTTAGTAGAGACTGCTTCTGAATTAGAAGAAATCTGGTTCAAAGGAGCTAAGACGGCAGGGCTCACAGCCGGAGCTTCCACGCCGGATTGGATAATCGAGGAGGTTTATAGAAAGATGTCGGAAATGGATGAAAAGGAACCGGTAGCACAAGGTGCTGACGAAAGAAATCAGGAAGGCATGAACATGGAAAGCTGGGATGAAGGGTTGCAGAAACTCCATCGTGGAGCCCTGGTCACCGGCACGGTCGTGAAAATGACAGATGATGAAGTTTTTGTGGATATCGGTTGGAAGTCAGAAGGGGTTATCGCGCGCAGGGAACTAGCGGTTGGTTCCGTGACGAAGCCGGAAGATGTGGTTTCTATGGGAGATCAGATTTCGGTGGTAGTTCTCAGGGTAGAAAATGAAGAAGGGTACCCCGTTCTTTCCAAACGACGGGCTGATGAGGCCGGGTCTATGGATCGATTGGCCGAGCTGGCTGAGAGTAAAGAAGAGATTCAGGCCAAAGTGATCGAGGTTGTCAAAGGCGGACTTTTAGTCAATGTTGGCATGAGGGGATTTGTGCCTGCTTCCCAAATTCAGTTTGGGTATGTGGAGGATCTGAATCAGTTTTTGGGCCAGACGTTGCGCCTGCGCGTTATTGAATTTGACCCAGGCAAGAAAAAAGTGGTGCTTTCGCAAAAAGCTATTTTAGCTGAAGAACAGGAAAGTAAACGCAAAGGGTTAATGGAGACTCTGCACGAAGGAGATGTAGTTAAAGGGGTTGTGCGCCGCTTGGCCAACTTTGGCGCATTTGTTGATATCGGCGGAATGGACGGACTCTTGCATGTTTCTGATATGGCCTATTCCCGGCTCAAGCATCCATCTGAATTGCTTCAGGTTGAAGATGAAGTTGAAGTTCAGGTTCTTAAAGTAGACCGTGAACATGAAAAGGTAGCCTTAGGCTTAAAACAGCTTAAACAAAGCCCGTGGTCTGCTGTCGGGGACAAATATCCCGTCGGCTCCCTGGTAACGGGTAAAGTGGTGCGTATCGCTCCCTTTGGTGCCTTCGTCCAGTTAGAAGACGGAGTGGATGCCCTTGTTCATATTTCCCAGTTAGCTAACCGACGGGTGGCTAAAGTAGAAGAGGTTGTGCAAGTCGGAGATATGATCAGTGCTAAAGTAATCGAATGTAAGCCGGAAGAGAAACGGATCAGCCTTAGCATCAGGGAAGCGGCTGCGGAGGCCGATGCTGCTTTAACCGCGGAGGAAGTTGCCAGCCAACCGGATATTCCGGAAGTAACCATCGGAGATGTTGTCGGGAACCGGGATAGCGAGAGCTAATTAGGCGTGTACATCAGACCTGGTTAATGACTTCTTGCTCGAAGGAGTAGGAAGTCATTTTCACGTCGCACAAAAATCGCAGAAAGAATCGAAAAAAGGTATTTTGAGGCAAATAAATTTAAAGTAAAGTAAATAAAATAAAGTAAAGGTATCTAAAGCAAAGGGATGGGGAACATGCGGAGAGTGGGACCCATAGACTATAAGCTCTTGTTTTTGGCTGTAGCCATCTTAGTGTTTGGCTTAATCATGGTTCTTAGTTCGGGTGCGGTCCAGGGGTATAATGCCACTAAAACTCCTTATTATTATTTTCTGCAACAATTTAAATGGGCCTTAATTGGGAGCGGAGGGGCCCTCATAGCGCTCTTAGTCCCGTACAAGTTCTGGCGCAGATTTGCGGGTGTTGGCATTATACTTAGTCTTTTTCTATTGTTGGCGGTGCTTTTTAATGAGGCATCGGTCACGCTCAATGGTTCTGCACGCTGGTTGAAATTTGGGGACGACTTTAGTTTTCAGCCTTCGGAAATTGCTAAGTTTGCTCTGGTGCTATTTTACGCCCATATTCTCGACCGTTATCCGGTGCGCAAGCTCAAGGATCTTGCTTTGCCCTTAGGAGTACTTTTGCCCCTGCTGGCCCTGATTTATAAACAGCCGGATTTGGGCACCACTATGGTTTTACTCTTGACTGCTGCAGCCATGCTACTCCAGACGGAGTTGCCGTTAAAATATTTCCTTACGGCCATTCCCCTGTTTGGGCTCCCCCTGATGTACCTTGTCCGGAATACGGAATACCAATGGCAGCGAATATTGGTGTGGTTAAATCCGTGGGCATACTCCGCTGATATGGGTTATCAGATTATTAACGCCCAAATAGCCTTCGGTTCAGGAGGGCTTTTGGGAGTGGGGCTTGGTCAGAGTAGACAGAAGTATGGGTTTTTGCCGGAAAATTTTACGGATATGATCTTTGCCATTATCGGGGAAGAACTTGGGCTTTGGGGTACCTTGCTCCTCGTAGGGTTATTTGTGGGCCTGTTTGCCCGCGGTTACAAAACAGCGCGCGCATGTCCGGATAGATTTGGCAAACTTTTAGCTTTCGGGCTGACTTCTACCTTGGCGATTCAGACCGCAATCAATTTGGCGGTAGTTACCGGTGTGCTCCCGGTTACCGGGATTACTTTGCCTTTGATCTCATATGGAGGGAGTTCCCTGTCTGTCACTATGTTTGAGATAGGGATTCTGCTTAATCTGTCACGCCGGCGCACCGCCAGTTCGAATACCAGTCTAAAGTGGGCCAAGAAGGGAATAATAGGGAGAGCTTAAGAAACACTGGGAGGGTAAGGGATGTTACCTTACGGTGAGTGGATTATTTTCTCTCTCGCATTTGGATTTTGGGCTGAGAAAATCCCGGGAAAGCGGATGTTGATTTCTCTGGCTGGAGCGTGGATGGGCGGCCGGGTTTTAGAGTCGTTGTTTGCTCCGTATTATCCGTGGAATTGGCATTATGCGCGCTTGGCTGTGATTTTGGTTTGCTGGCTCTGGGCATGGCACCAAGCTAAGCGGCGTGTACTGCCCCTTGTCTTGGTCGTGCTCGCTCTTATCAGTCAAGATCTTTTCCTGGTCAATGAACCTGGAATTTTTCTCGCAAATAAGTGGCTCTTTGCAGGGGTCATCGTGTTAACCGCTTATATCAGCGCCCATGAATATTGGGAGGTAGCGGCTGCGATTAGCGGAGGTTTGCTAATCAATCAACTACTATCAGTATTTTTCTTAGATGGAATTGTGAGGTTTGCTGATCTTCCTGATGATTTTACCTGGAATTTCTGGGTTGCATTTTTGGCCATGGGAGGTCTAGTCAGAGGCTGGAGAGAGCGTATGGCAGGGGTCCAGCCTTCTCAGCCTGACGCTGCCGAAGAAGGGGAAGAAGTACGTGATATTGAAGAAGCTTAAAGCTTTGGTAATTGGAGGTTGTTTTTTTGCCTAATGGGCTTGTGGTTGCCCGTGTGGAAGCGGGCGGAATTGCCGCGGAAATGGAAATCGCGCCAGGGGATAAAGTTATGGCAGTTGATGGTCAGGAAATTAAAGATATCATTGATTTCCAGTACCTAACGGCTGACGAAGTATTTACTCTGCTGATCGAGAAGGCAGATGGAGAAGTGTGGGAAATAGACATCGAAAAAGACCCAGAGGAGTTTTTAGGACTGGAAGTGGAAAAGGTAAGTGCAGGGGGTCTGAAATTCTGCACCAACAATTGTGTTTTTTGCTTTGTGGCCCAGATGCCTGAAGGGATGCGGCGAACTCTGTATGATAAAGATGATGATTACCGTCTGTCCCTAAGCCAGGGCAGCTTTATTACGCTTTCTAACCTGTCTGAGGCTGAGTTTCAAAGAATCCTTGACCTGCACTTAAGCCCATTGTATATTTCCGTTCATGCCTGGGATCCCGCAGCCAGGGTCAAGCTTATGCAAAACAAGCGATCCGGGGAATTGGCGGACCAGATTAGGCGGCTGGCTGAAGCCGGCATCAGTATGCATACTCAAATTGTGCTGGTTCCAGGGTATAATGATGGGGAGGTGCTGGCAGAGACTGTTGCGCGTCTGGGTGGGTTTTATCCGCAGGTGCAGTCAATTGCGGTAGTGCCGGTAGGGCTTACCAAGTTTCGTGAGCAGCTAACTGACTTACGTTCGTTCGATAGCTTCGAAGCACGCACACTCCTCGAACATGCCCATAAATGGCAGGAAGAATTCTACCGTGAAACCGGACGCCGCTTAGTATACTTTGCGGATGAGTTTTATGTCCTGGCAGGGCAGGACTTTCCGGGGGTAGAGACTTATGACGGTTTTCCCCAGCTTGAAAATGGGGTGGGCATGGCGGCTAAATTCCAGGCAGAAATCGCTGAAGGGTGGGACAGCTTGCCGACATCCATTTCCCCACGCATCGTGCACCTTATAACCGGAGTTTCAGCCGGGAACTTTTTTCTGGGGCTTAAGCAAAAATTAGAGAAACGTGTTCAGGGGTTATCCTTGCTTATTCATCCCATCTGCAACGATTTCTTCGGCAGTACGGTCACGGTTGCGGGATTGCTCACAGCCCAGGACATCGCTGCTCAGACGGGTGATCTTAAAGGACAGGAATTTCTGCTTCCGGATATCATGCTCAAGAGTGATGAAAGAATTTTTCTGGACGAACACAATGTGGAGTGGCTGGAACAACAGGTAAACGGAAAGGCCGTAATTGTAGAGAATAACGGGCAAATATTTTTGGAAACATTGATCAGACACGGTTAGTTTGAACCATACTTAGGATGAAAATCGAATGTCGAATGCCGAATATCGAACATCGAATTTGGAGGTGGGAATCAGTGAGTAAACCGGTCGTAGCGATTGTTGGCCGGCCTAATGTCGGCAAATCCACTCTCTTTAACCGGATTGCCGGCGGGATGGTAGCCATCGTGGAAAATAAACCTGGGGTAACAAGGGACAGGCTTTATCGTGAGGCAGAGTGGTTAGGACGGAAATTTACTTTAATCGATACCGGCGGGATTGAGTTTCGGGAAGAATCTACGCCCATGTCAGCGCAAATACGGAAGCAGGCCGAACTGGCGATCGAAGAAGCGGACGTGATTGTATTTGTAGTGGATGCTAAGGCCGAACTTACTCCGGATGATGAAATGATTGCCAGGACCCTGCGCCGTTCACGTAAACCGGTGCTGCTCACGGCTAATAAAGTGGAGAATTTCGCCAAGGCTGAGAGTGAGTTGTATGAGTTTCTGCAGCTGGGTCTAGGGGAGGCTATTCCGATCTCTGCCGTCCATGGGATGAATACAGGGGATTTGTTAGACGCCGTAGTTTCCCGCTTTCCGGAGGAGGGCGAAGAGGAGTATGCACCTGATGTGATCAAGATTGCGGTAATCGGCAGGCCGAATGTCGGAAAATCTTCCCTTGTTAACAAACTTATCGGGGAAGAACGGGTCATTGTGAGCAACATTCCCGGAACTACGCGGGATGCAATTGACACTCCATTTACATATGAAGATAAAAACTATGTCCTGATTGATACTGCAGGCATGAGGCGTAAAGGG
>DAHVVW010000087.1 GCA_027357125.1 Clostridiales bacterium | reverse complement strand
TATCCTTGTGAATGTGGGCATGACTTCAGGGATTATGCCGGTTACCGGAATCCCGCTGCCTTTGATAAGCTACGGCGGGAGCACGATGTGGGCGAACATGATTGCGCTCGGGCTGCTTCTGAGCATTAATCTTAGGCGTGAGAGGCTAATGTTTTAGGGGGACTCAAAAACTAATGAACCGTAAAAGTGGACAAGACCACTCTTTACGGTTCTATTTTTTTAAGAATCGGCGTAATCTTGAGTAAACGAAATTTGTCCAACAGAGGGGGTGAAGGTGTTGAACCCGTTTGAACGCTGGGATGATTGGGAATGGGAGCGGGCCGCGCACGAGGTGGGCAAAGAACGGGGTTATGCCCATAACTGGCAGGAGGGGCAGCGGGCTCCTTCAAGCCGGTTCCGCTGGGGAAATTTGAGTTGGACAGGCAGGCAAAAACGCACCCTCCTGGCTGCCTTATTTTTTCTAACCGTATTCTTCAGCGCCAATAACAGCGATCCGGTTTCCAAAGTAGTCCACAGAATTTACCGCACGGCTATGGATTCAGGGAATTTTTACACGGCCTTAAATGGCATGGCTAAAGAAGCCGTAGGCTTGGGCATATCTCCTCAGAGCATGCCGGTGGATGTGAAAATGCAGGGGGAATTTCAGCCTCCTGTATCAGGTCCGGTGATGGCGGAGTTTGGTAGCACAGACTCTCAAGGGCGGGTGCATAACGGAATTGACATCAGCAGCGCTTTGGGGACGCCTGTGGCTGCACCCTATGCAGGAGTGGTGGTCCTCGTAGGGGAGGAGTCCCAATTAGGGAGGCTCGTTAAATTAGACTTTGGGGATGGATGGACAGCTGTGGTCTCGAACTTCGGCGATATCGCGGTTGCCCAGGGGCAGCGGGTGGAAAGAGGGCAATACCTGGGGGCTGTGGGACTGTCCGCTGCTCTCAAAAAGCCGTGGCTCCATTTTGAATTGCGCAAGAACAGCAAGGCTGTAAATCCTGTACCTTATCTAATTCCACGAGCGAATTAGAGATTCACATTCATAGGATAGCATTTAAGCGAGTAGGTGGTCGTTGTTGGAAGTGGGGAAAATAGCCGGAATTCGGGTGCGAATTCACCCGAGTCTTCTTATTTTGCTGGCTATATTCGGGGTCCTGGGCTTACTGGCCCAGGCTCTTATGGTCTTTGCGCTGGTGCTGGGGCATGAAGTTGCTCATTTGCTGGCGGCGAGGGCTTTTGGCTTTAAAGTGATAGGTCTGGAACTGTTTCCTTACGGCGGGACCGCGTACTTTGATGATCTTTTCGAAGGCAGGAAGTGGGAGGAAAGTATGATGGCTCTGGCAGGGCCATTCTTCAATCTAATGTTGCTGTTCGCTGCCCAGTTTGGGCGCTGGGAGGGGCTCGTGTCAGGAGTATGGGCCGAAGATTTTGTGAGGTTTAACTTATATTTGGCGGCTTTTAATCTCCTGCCGATTTTGCCTTTGGATGGCGGACGGGTAGTGAGGGCAGTCCTGGCCGAAAGCCTGGGGTTTGTGCGTGTCACTAAGAGTCTGGCCTAGGCCGGCACGCTTACCGGTGTAGTCTTTGCTCTTGTCGGGTTGGCTTTGGCCGCTAAAGGTGCTTGGAATGAAGGTCCGCTTACGCTGATAATCCTCGGAGTTTTCTTCTGGCTGGCAGGGAGTAAGGAAGTAGCGACCGCAAGAATAACATTTTTAAGACAGTTAAGTCACAAGAAAGAGGAACTGGTCGCCAAGGGACTCATGAAAAGCAAGTGGGTAACAGCCCGTGCGGATACACCGGTCGTTCGAATTGTCGAGGAACTGACTCCGGACAGGTACACCCTGATCTCACTGCCTGATGAAGAATTTGAACTGGGCCAAACTTTGACCGAGAGCCAAGTTTTAGAAGGGATGTTGCGCGAAGGGATATACTATCCTGTAGGGAAGCTATGAAACGCGCTCTGCAAGGAAACTTGCCTGTTCCCGTACAAATGCAAAGTACGCCCATCAAAAAACTGGAAATCTCCTCCTGCCTGTGCTATAATAATAATTCATAGTTACGATTCCTTTTGACATCCAAGTGAGCACGGAGGAGGCAGACTTTCCGAAATGAGCATGATGACCGCGGCGGAGATTCGCCAGCAGGTAGAGCGGTTTTTGCCGCAAGTGTCCAAACCTAACCGATATTTAGGAACGGAATGGAATTCCATCCATAAGGATTGGGATCAAACCGCTGTACATATGGTTTTTGCTTTCCCCGATGTTTACGAGGTCGGGATGTCCCATCTTGGAACCCGCATTTTGTACCATTTGGTGAACTCTTTTCCAGAGTTTGTGTGCGAGCGTACTTTTGCCCCCTGGGTGGACATGGAGGAAAAGATGCGGGACAGGGATATCCCGCTCTATGCTTTGGAATCTTTTCGCCAATTAAAAGAGTTTGACGTGGTAGGATTTACCTTGCAATATGAAATGAGTTTCAGCAATATCCTAAACATGCTTGACCTAGCCGGGATTCCGCTGCGGACCGCCGCGCGCACAGAAGAAGACCCGTGGATCATTGCGGGTGGCCCGTGCGCCTATAACCCGGAGCCACTGGCAGCGTTTATCGATTTTTTTCTGATCGGGGAGAGCGAGGAACAGCTCCCGCAAGTCCTTAAACTGATCGAAGAGCAGAAGGAGCAGCCGCTTGGCCGCCAGGAGTTCCTGCAGAGAATCGCTCAGGTTCAGGGGGTGTATGTGCCTGAGCTTTATGAAATATCCTATAAGCCCGATGGCCGCTTGGAGAAAATATCGGCTGCTGCGGGAGTGCCCCTGGTGGTAGAGAAGGCGATTGTCACAGACCTTGACCAAGCTTTTTTCCCCACCAACCCGATTGTCCCCTATATGGAAATCGTGCATGACCGCATGATGCTCGAGGTGATGCGCGGGTGCTCGCGGGGCTGCCGTTTCTGCCAGGCGGGTATGATTTACCGCCCGGTGCGCGAACGCTCCCCTGAAATACTGCTTACCCAGGCTGAAGAGCTAGTGCGCTCTACCGGGTATGAAGAAGTGTCCCTTACTTCCCTGTCGACCGGGGATTATACCTGCGTGCAGCCTGTGATCCGAGAGATTATCTCGAAGTATGGTCCGCAGAGGATCGGGGTGTCCCTACCATCGCTTAGGCTTGATTCCTTTGACGTTAAGCTGGCGGAGGAAGTGCAAAAGGTGCGTAAATCCGGCCTTACCTTTGCCCCGGAGGCGGGGACCCAGCGACTGCGGGATGTAATCAATAAAGGAGTGACTGAGAAAAACCTGCTTGAGGCGTCCGAGACAGCATTTAAGGCGGGTTGGTCTTCAATAAAACTTTATTTTATGATTGGACTGCCCACGGAAATGCAGGCTGATCTGGACGGAATTGCGGACTTGGCTAAAAAAGTGGCTGACTTAGGCAGTAAACAAGGTCGCCGCAATGTGAAGGTAACCGTGTCAACCAGTTCGTTTGTGCCCAAAAGCCATACCCCGTTCCAGTGGGAACCTCAGGAAGGAATGCGTTCCCTTGAGGAAAAGCAGCAATATCTGCGCGCGAAATTAAAGGACAGGCGCATTAAATATAATTACCATGATGTGAACACCAGCTTCTTGGAAGCGGTATTTGCCAAGGGAGACAGGCGGCTGGCGGAGGTGCTGGAGAGGGCGTTCAGGCAGGGCTGCCGCTTTGACGGCTGGTCAGAGCAGTTCCGGTATGACACCTGGCTTCAGGCTTTTGCTGAACTCGGAGTAGATCCCCATTTTTACGCGCACAGAGCCCTGGATTATGATGATGTTTTGCCCTGGGATCACTTGGACAGCGGGGTGAGCAAACGCTTCCTCATGGAGGAACACCACCGCGCCCTCCGGGGCACACGGACTTTAGATTGCCGCCATGATGACTGCACAGGGTGTGGAATCTGCCCGGGCAGAGGGGTTCAGGTTGATTTGAAAGGGTGAATGTGATGAGGGCGAGAATAGCCTATAGCAAATTGGAAGAATCCAAATACATCGCTCATCTTGATCTGGCCAGGGTCTTTGAACGGGCGATGCGGCGAGCCGACATTCCCGTGGCGTATTCCGAAGGGTTTAACCCGCATCCTAAGATTTCTTTCGGTTCTGCCCTGGCAGTAGGGGTTGAGGGGGAGAAAGAGTATGTTGATGTGGAACTGCAACGGGAAATGGACATCGGGGAGGTCTTAGGAAGGCTTCAGGAACAACTGCCTAAAGGGATCAGGCTTCTTGAAGGCAGAGTTATGGCTCCGGGAAGCAAAGCCTTGATGGCTGTCTTGAATTCTGCGAGCTATCGGGTGCGCCTGGCGATGGCCTTGCCCATAACCTCTGAGCGCTTGCAGGAAGCTCTTGACTCTTGGCTTGCGCAGGAGCATGTTACTTATTCCCGCTACAGCAAAAAAGGTCCGACGGAGAAGGACATTAGACCTTTGGTCAAATCCCTCACAGGAGAGATCAAAGGAGAGGAAGTTTTCCTGGAACTAGAAGTCGAAGTGGGCTCCCAGGGGGGAGTCAGACCGGAAGAAGTGATGCGCAGCCTGCGCGAGTTGGAAAACTTGCCTTTGGATTTAGATAGTATTTACATCAAGCGGACAGGGATTTACGTGAGTTATCAAGGGCAAAGTTTTTCTCCCTTTGAACATGAAGACTTTGAACCGGACCGTTCAAAGCGGGAGGCCAGATGACCAAAAGGCTCTTAGGGGGAGCAAAAATTGAAAGAAATTATCTTAGAAGGACAGGATAAACGTCTGCGGGCCGCCCTTTTTGAAAACGGATTGCTGATGGAAGTGTTTGAGCAAGAAGGGGAGCACTCGCGGCTGGTGGGCAATATCTACAAAGGGCGGGTAGAGAACATTCTGCCCGGGATGCAAGCGGCCTTTGTCGACATTGGGCTTGAAAAGAACGCTTTTCTCTACGTCGGGGATGCAATTCCCCAGCGCTACCTAGAAGACGAAGGAAATGCTGCAGCCCCTGACCAGGTGAGGGTTGAACTAGTATTGAAGTCGCGTCAGGAGCTTTTGGCCCAGATTCTAAAGGAACCTGTCGGAACCAAGGGGGCGCGTGTTTCCACCAACCTTACCCTTGCCGGGCGGTATGTGGTGTTAATGCCTAACCTGGATTATGTAGGGGTATCCCGTAAAATCCAGGAAGGTGAGGAACGGGAACGGTTGCGCGCTTTAGCCGGTGCGCTCAAGCCTCCAGGGATGGGGATAATTGTGCGTACTTTGGCGGAAGGCTTGAGTGAAGCTGAGCTTGAACATGACATTTCCCGGGTGGTTGAGCTGTGGGTGGGGATTCAGTCCAAGATTCCGCATGTGTCTGTGCCCGGACTTGTGTATCAGGATTTAGACTTAGTGGAACGCCTGGTGCGGGATTTGATTGACCGAGATGTGGAACGGATAACCGTTGATCAGGAAAGTCTGGCTTCTCTCCTGCGCTCGTCCCTGCGCGCAATCGGGCATGCTGCTGCAGGTGCCGTGTGTGTGGAGGTGCGGGGGAAGCTGTTTGAACATTATGATGTGGATTATGAGATCAAAAAGGCTCTCCAGCCCAAAGTATGGCTGAAAAGCGGCGGTTATCTCGTGATTAATCAGACTGAGGCTTTAACCACGATTGATGTTAATACCGGCAAGTATGTCGGCAAACATTCCCTCGAAGAAACGGTTCTACATACTAATTTGGAGGCTGCGGGGGAAATCGCGCGCCAGCTTAGGTTGCGCAACCTAGGCGGAATTATAATTATCGATTTAATTGACATGGCCCTGGAAGAAGATAGGCAGCGGGTACTCGAGACCTTAAGTTCACACTGCGGGCAGGACAAGATCAAGTGCGACGTGCTCGGGCTTACCCGCCTCGGACGGGTGGAAATGACGCGCAAGAAAGTCGGGCAAACCCTGGCGGCCCGTTATACCAAGCCTTGCGCATCCTGTGGAGGGAGCGGCAGGTTGCCTGTTATTTTGTGAATCTGAATGATGCACCAATAAGATTCAGGAGACTAAACTCTTAGGGGAAGAGATTGTTACTAACAGTCACCCCACACATGTGGTAAAATAAGTTGTTGTAATATAGAGCTATTAATACTAACTCTGTGGAGGGACAAACATGCTGACGGTGGAGAAGATTGGCGGCACGTCCATGACTCAATTTTACGATGTGCTTAATAACATTATTGGGTACCCGAGTTCAGCTGACTTTCGTTTTGGAAGAGTTTTTATAGTATCCGCTTATGCCAGTGTAACGAACTTGCTTCTTGAAGATAAAAAAACAAAAGCTCCCGGCATCTATCAGAACTTTATTAAAGGTGAAGATTATGCAGTTTCACTGGATAGCTTATTAAATGAATTGCTCAGTATCAATAAATCTTTTACAGACATCGGTCTGGATTATCATACTTGTCGTGAATTCATAACAGAACGGATTATGCAAGTGAAAGCTTATCTGAACAGCATGGAAGACATTATCGCTTCCGGGTATGTCGGTCGGGACAGCATCTTCTCTGCAGCCAGAGAGTTGCTTGCATCCATTGGAGAAGCTCATTCCGCCTTTAACACCGTGAACATTCTTACGAATAACGGTATTTCTGCCAAACTGGTTGATCTAACCGGATTTCGCGATTCCAAACAACTTACGATCAGCGAGCGCATTGAGAAATCTTTCAAACATGTGAATCCTTCTGATTCGATCATCGTTGCCACGGGATATACCAAAGGGAAAGAGGGAATCATGCGTGAATTTGACAGGGGATACTCGGAAATAACCTTTTCCAGAGTTGCGACCTATCTCCAAGCGGATGAAGCGATTATTCATAAAGAATATCATTTATCCTCAGCGGACCCCAAAATCGTGGGTGTGGATAAAGCCATTCCGGTGGGCCGGACCAATTACGATGTGGCCGACCAACTTGCTGATATTGGCATGGAGGCGATTCACCCCAATGCTTCTAAACCTTTAGAAATGGCCGGGATAAATCTGCGTATTAAGAATACCTTTGAACCAGACCACCCCGGAACGGTCATAGCAAAGGACTACATCGGACCTGAAGCCAAGATTGAAATCATCGCCGGTTCAGACAAAATTGTAGTCGTGGAAATCCATGATACATCCATGGTGGGAGAAATCGGCTTTGACTTGGAAATCATGGAGATTCTTAAACGATATAATATTAGTTACATCATGAAAGCGACGAATGCCAACAGCATATCCCTAGTGATATGGGAAGTGGATTTGAGTGTTGATTTAGTATCGGAACTTCACGCCAAATATCAAACGATTACCGTTAAAAAAGCGGCGATAGTTTGTATCATTGGTTCAAATATCGCGATGCCGAAAATTTTGGCCAGAGCTTCCAACACCTTGGCGAAGAACGATATTAATATTAACTGTGTGTCTCAGTCGCTCCGCCAGGTGAACATGCAATTCGTGATTGATAGAGAAATGTACAAGAAGGCTATAATTAGCTTAAACGAAGATTTATGCTTAGCATGAATCGGAAAAAGTGCAGGCCAAGATAGCGGTTGTGGAGGCCCCCCATGTCTCGGAGTAACATGGGGGGTCTCCATATTTTTTAAAAATGAGTTAAAAAAAGAAGGAGAACAAATGAGTTGCGTCGAATAAAAGGGTAGAATCATTAAGTCATCAGAGGAGTATACCATATGTCAAGTATGCAACATGTTCGTAAAGTCCGAAAATCCAGTGCTGTCATTGAGACATTGGAGATCATGCGCGATTTTATCGCTT
>DAHVVW010000086.1 GCA_027357125.1 Clostridiales bacterium | reverse complement strand
AGGCGATCAAGAGTATTCGCTAAAACCAGACGCTTATGCTTCTTTTTTAAAGAATCTATTTAATCTCTGGTATGAAGATCTAATGAAAGGTAATAGGATTAGTATAAGGTATTTCGATAATATTATTGGGATGGTTATGGGATATAAACCTGAAGCTTGCGGTATCTTGGGTGTGTGTCAAAGTCAGCTAATTATTGAGGCTGATGGAGGAGTTTATCCCTGCGATTTTTATGTTATTGATGACTGGTATCTTGGTAATATAAAAGAAGCAGAAATAGATGAACTAAAGAATAATGATAAAAGCAAAAGATTTATAGAAATGTCTAAATTTGTTGATTCTCAGTGTAAAGCCTGTAAATGGTTTAATCTTTGCAGAGGAGGCTGCAGAAGGAACAGGGAACCCTTTAAAGATGAAAACCCGGTTTTGAACTATTACTGCTCCTCGTATAGAGAGTTTTTTGAAGATGCTAGTGAAAGGATCAATAATTTTCCTTATATGACGCGAAGATCTAAGATCTTAAGTAGCAATTAGGATGGTAAAATAAAGTAAAAAAATTATTAGTCTGGAGGAAAGGACTATGACTGAAGAGCGTGACCGCCAAATAGTCCAGGCGGTTGTAAGAGCTATTGAATTGCTTGAAATTATCAGCCGCGAGCAGCCCGTTGGCATTAGTGAACTGGCAAGATTAAGCTCCTTAAAGAAAACTACGGCGGCTCGTTTGGTTTCCACTTTAGAACGGATGGGCATGGTAGAGCAGGATCAGGCCGATCATCGGTTTTCTTTAACCTTACAGGTTTTTGAAATGGGGAGCCGTGTTTTACAGAAGTTAGATGTGCGCAACCAGGCACGACCGGATATAGAAAGGTTTGTCAACAAAGAAGGTAAATCAGTTCTGTTATCAATACTTAATCATGATGAAATTGTATACGTTGACAAAGTAGAAGCCCAGGAATTATTCAGGATCAGGACTATGGTGGGCGGACGGGCGCCTATCCATTGTTCGGCCAGTGGCAAGGCCATCCTCGCTTTTCTTGAGCCAGAGCTGCGCCTGAAATTATTGGAAAGCAAACCGCTAAAAGCATATACACCAAAATCAATAACAGACATAGCAGCTCTTGAAGAAGATTTTCGGATTAGTAGGGAAAGGGGTTATGCCCTAGATTGGGAGGAAAGACATGCTGGTTTATGCGCAGTCGGAGCTCCTGTTTTTGACTATAACAACCGTGTAGTGGCATCGATCAGTGTACCTCGGATGGCAGCACTAACAACTGAGGACGAACTGGCTAAATTAGGAGAACAGGTATCATTATTAGCTCAGGAAGTCAGTAAACGCTTGGGATGGCTAAAAGGCAATAAATACCGAGGGGATTAAAAAATTTAGTTTTGAGATAGGAGGTATCTTTTTATGTCTAAAGAAAACTATTCTAAAAGTAGTAACGAGCTGCTTAAATCAACCTTTTTGCAGGTTGAACGGGCAGCAAGCTACCTGGGGTTGGATTCTGGGCTCCTAAAAGTCCTCCATGAACCGAAACGCATCTTGACTGTATCTGTTCCAATTCGCAAGGACGATGGTTCACTGGAGGTCTACCAGGGCTATCGCGTCCAGCATAACCTGGCTAGGGGGCCGGCGAAGGGTGGTATCCGGTTCCACCAGGACGTTACTTTAGAAGAAGTTATTGCCTTGGCGGCATTGATGACCTGGAAATGCGCAGTAGTGAATATTCCTTACGGGGGAGCTAAAGGGGCCATTATCTGCAACCCCAAGGAACTGTCTTTGAGTGAACTGGAGCGTTTGACCAGACGGTATACGATGGAGATTAGTATTATCATCGGACCGGAGAAGGATATTCCGGCTCCGGATGTGAACACTAATCCCCAGGTCATGGCCTGGATTATGGATACTTACAGCATGCAGCACGGTTATTCCGTGCCGGCGGTGGTAACGGGTAAGCCCATCGAACTTGGCGGTTCCCAGGGCCGTAATGAGGCGACCGGCAGGGGCTGCATTTATACCATCGAGGAAGCAGCCTCCTACACGGGTCTCGACTTGGGCAAAGCTACTGTGGCTGTGCAGGGATTCGGCAACGCCGGTTCAGTTGCGGCAACTTATTTAAAAGACTTGGGATGCCGGGTGGTTGCTGTCAGCGATTCGCATGGAGGAATTTACCGTGCCGATGGTCTGGATATTGCCGAAGTCAAGGAATTCAAAGTACGCACAGGAACGGTGGCCGGTTATCCCGGTGCCACGCCAATGACCCAACAGGAACTCCTCGGCCTGGAATGCGATATTCTTATCCCGGCAGCTTTAGAAAACCAAATCACTGAAGCAAATGCGGCTGACATCAGGGCAAAAATTGTGGCTGAAGCAGCCAACGGTCCCGTAACCGCTGGTGCGGACGAAATCCTTTATCAAAGCGGGATCATGGTTATCCCTGATATTTTAGCTAATGCAGGCGGTGTGGTCGTTTCTTATTTTGAATGGGTGCAGGGAATCCAACACTTTTTTTGGTCCAAAGATGAAGTGAACCGAGAATTGCGCCAGCGCATGGTAAGCAGTTTTCGGGAGGTTTTTGAACTTGCCCGGCGTGAGCAGGTATCCATGCGCACAGCTGCCTATATGATTGCCCTAGAAAGGGTAAAAAAAGCAATGTTGTTGCGCGGGCTCTTTCTGTAAAATAAAATCCCATCGATGGAGGGGATAAAATATGACCGGGTTATGGCAAAGTAAAATTCCCGGTGGGGAAACGGGTATAGAAGTGAGAAAGTCCGTTTGTGGCATTTGCGACAATGTCTGTGGTATGGATGTTTATGTAAAAGACAGCAAAATCGTTAAAATAGAGGGCAGCAAAGACAACCCTTATAATGCAGGGACTCTCTGTGCCAAGGGAGCAGCTACCCGTCAATACGTCTATCATGAAGACCGGATCAAGACCCCCTTAAAAAGGGTAGGCCCCAGAGGGTCGGGAAAATTCACCGCCATTTCCTGGGATGAAGCCCTGGATGAGGTGGCTGAAAAACTTAAGCAAGCCAAAGTGCAGTACGGACCCGAATCCGTAGTTTTCTTTGTTGGATTTAGCAAATGGATGCGCCCCTTTTTACAAAGGTTGGCCCATGCCTTTGGCTCACCCAACTATTGCACGGAGTCCAGCACCTGCTTTAAGGCCATGGATATGGCCTGGAAGTTGCTCTTTGGCTATGGTCGCACCCGCCCGGATATTAAAAATGCCCAATGTCTGCTGGTTTGGAGTGCAAATCCCTTTCATACCAATACTCCTGCCGTGCGCGGGTTGTTAGATGCCAAAGAAAAGGGGCTTAAAATCATAGCCGTCGATCCTCGCTATACACCGGTTGCTGCCCGTGCCGATCTCCACCTGCAATTAAAACCGGGCACTGATGGAGCCCTGGCCTTGGCCATGGCTCATGTGATCATCAACGAAGGACTTTACGACCGGGCGTTTATCAGCGATCATACTTACGGCTTCGAAGAATTTCGGGAATATGTGCAAAATTTCTCTCCGGAAAAGGTTGCGACCATTACTGCTGTGCCAGCCGGGAAGATCGTGGCCGCCGCCCGCCTTTATGCAACCACTAAACCGGCGGCCTTCATGCCCAGCGCTGCTCCCGTGGTGCACCATACCAACGGCGTACAGAATTATCGCGCGGCCCTGGCTTTGGTAGCCCTTACCGGAAATTACGATGTTTACGGAGGCAATAGGGTAACTCCTGCGGACATCTATCTTTATACTTATGCAGGCTTTGTTACTCGGAAGCATGATTATTGCCAGGTGAAGACGTGGGAAGAAATGCCGCCGCGGCTGGGACAGGAAAAATTTCCGGTCTGGAGTCGTCTGGTCGATGAGGCCCAGGCCATGCATTTACCCTGGCAAATTCAAACGCAAAAACCTTATCCCCTCAAGACCATGTTAGCTTTTGGGATCAACCACCGCATGTGGCCGGATTCTGATTTTATGCTGGATAGCCTACAGAAATTAGATTTTTTTGTTGATGTTGATCTTTTTATGACGGACAGTGCAAAATATGCAGATATCATTCTTCCGGCCAGCAGTTCACTGGAGCGCAGCGAACTGGGGTGCTACCCGGACAATTACGTAATCTATACCCAGCCGGTCATCACCCCACTATACGACTCGCGCCCTGATACGGACATTATCTTTGACTTGGCCAAAAGGTTGACATTAAATGACACTTTATTGGCTTCCGGCTATGAAGCATCTCTGGATTGGATACTGGTGCCAAGTGGCCTGACCGTGGAGGAGTTGAAAAAACATCCCGCAGGGATGCCTGTGCCCCACCCCATCAAGCTTGGAGAGAGAAAATACCTGGAAGAGGGTTTCCCAACGCCGTCCGGCAAAGTGGAGTTCAAGTCAGTGCTATTGGAACAATATGCTTCTTCCCATGGTTATAAAGGTTTACCCGTATACGAGCCACCCAAATACAGCCTGCAGGCCACTCCGGATCTGGCCGCCCGCTACCCGTATATCTTCAATACCGGTTCGCGTCTGCCCATGTTCATCCACTCGCGCACCTTTCGTTTATCGTGGACGCGAAGCCTGCGGCGAGAGCCGGCTGCCGACCTCAATCCCCTTGATGCCCAACAACTGGGAATTACCCAAGATGACCGGATCAAGCTGTCCACTCCCCAAGGATTTATTGTTGTGCAAGCCAACCTGACTGCAACAGTGCAGCCCGGGGTAGTCCACATGTATCACGCATACCCTCAGGCCGATGTCAACACTTTAATTGAAGCCGATTACCTCGATCCTATTTCTGGTTTTCCCGGTTTTAAGTCTCTCTTGTGTGCCGTAGAAAAGGTAAAGGACTATTATCAAGAATATTCCAAATATTAAAAAAACTAATTGACAAGCAATTTATTGAGGTGTATTTTATATCTAATAAGTGCGGCCATGAGTACCGCATAGCGGTACGAAACGGGGGAGTAGGAAATAACAGATATTGCACGGGAAACCGACCGGAACAAGTGATTTACATTAAAGGTCGGCAAGAGACTCTAGCAATTATGGAGGTGGTGATTTTGAGCGAGATGTGGCCGGAAACTGTGATTGAAACTGATGTGTTGATCATTGGCGGAGGGATTGCCGGATGTTTAGCGGCAATCCGAGCCCGTGAATTAGGTGTTGATGTTACTTTGGTAGAAAAGGGTAATACCCGGAGAAGCGGGAGTGCAGCCACGGGAATTGACCACTGTTGGGCTTACATACCGCCTATTCACGGTCCGGAATATACTGTGGAAGATATGGTTGAAGATCATACCAGGAATGCCGGTGGATTTATATACCAGGATTTGGTTCATACCATTGCCAGTAATAGCTACCAAAGAATCCTGGACTTGGAACGGTTTGGCGTACCCATGCGCGATGAAAACGGCGCTTTCCGGTTGGTTAAGAAGATTCATCGCGAACCTAGTTTTGTGCATTTTGCCGGCAGGGATATGAAAGTTAAACTAACCAACGAAGCGCGTAAAAGGGCTGTAAGAATATTAAACCGGGTGATGGTTACAGATCTGCTTGTGAGGGACGGAGAAATAATCGGATGTATGGGTGTCAACACGAGGCAACCGGAAGTTTTTCTGTTTAAGGCTAAGAGCATTGTCATAACTACGGGCAGCGTTTTCCGGCTTTATCGCAACCCTACGGGGATGTCTTTTAATACGGGGTTCCCCCCCAGTGAGACCGGTGACGGACATGCAATGGCTTTTAGGTCAGGAGTAGAATTAGTGAACATGGAATTTACTACCACGCAGACCGGACCCAAGAACTTCCAGCGTTGCGGTAGAGGCTCTTATGTCCCAGGTGTATTGCGCAATGCCTTAGGTAGGCCTTTGGGGGATACTCAGACTGATATGACGGTCGGTACGGGTAATGAAGGAATACACGGGTCGATGGCTGTCGGCGCTATACAAAAAGCTCTTGAGAGTAATTTGGCTTTCTTCCAGGAAGTTAAGGAGGGGCGCGGACCAATTTACATGGATTGTACTGCCAATACTCCCGCACAAATAGACTATATCCGCTGGGCTTTGCACAATGAAGGGAATACACTATTTCTCCGTTATTTGGAGCAGGAAGGTATTGACCTGGGCAAACATCCTATTGAATTCACTGTATACGAGCCTAAATTAAGTGCCGGAAATTCGGGGATTCACGTAAATACACGTTGTGAGACAAATATTCCGGGCCTCTATGCTGCAGGGGACGCGATCGGGGGAGTAAAACGCTCTGTCCTTCCCGGTGCCCTGACCCTTGGTTGGATTGCCGGTGAGCAGGCGGCCGAGCGTAGCCGTACCCGAAAGCATATGGTTAAGGATCTGGCAATAGAAAAAGAAGTTCTGGAAAGGAAAGAACTAATCCGTGAACTTACCGGCCGTAAATCAGGAGCCACCTGGCAGGAAGCCCAGCTTGCTCTACAAAACATTATGGATCATTATAGTGGCTTGATCCGTTCTGAAACCTTGTTGCAAGCTGGGCTTGATCACATTTCCCGTTTGCGGCAGAGAATGTTGCGAGAGATATATGTTAAGAACCCTCATGATATCTACCGTACATTGGAAATTTTCAATCTGGCAGATATTGGAGAAGGAATAATGTGGGCTGCTCTTACGAGGAAAGAAAGCAGGTTTGTTCCAGGTTACCATTTCAGAGCAGATTATCCTCAGCAGGATGATGTCAACTGGCGTAAGTTTCTGGCCGTCAAGAGAGACGGCCCAAAAATTATAGTTACGTCGATAGCACTTTGATGAACCTGAAAAGGAGGTGTACTCTTGCCACCGATAATCGACATTGATAAGTGTGATAATTGCGGAATTTGTGTAGAAGTATGCTCAGAAAATGTCTTTTATGGTTCGAAATCAAAAAAGCCACCGGAAGTAAATTATGCCGAAGAGTGTTGGCATTGCGGAGCTTGTTACGTCGAATGCCATAAGGAAGCAATTCAATTCTACATTCCATTACCCATGCGATTATAAGAAATTCTACCGTATTCCTACAGAGTACCAGCACTTTGACGAGATATGGAAGCTGCCCTAATAAAGGGAGGAAGTGTTCATGACCATTATTGAAGAAGACCTTGTTCCCAGTGAAGTTACGCTCACGCACGAAACTGGGTGGGATCGTTTCCGCAAAAACAGGGCAGCCCTGGTAGGGTTGGGTATAATTATAATGATTTTTATTGTAACTATTTTTGCTCACTTTCTGGCACCCTATTCCCCTTATACGACATTTGGAGATGGCCTCACCCCTTATGGTGCGCCTGTCCCGCCTAGCGCCAAATTCATTCTGGGTACCGATGACCTAGGGCGTGATGTTTTAAGCAGGCTGATTTATGGAGCCCGGATTTCCCTGCAAGTTGGAATAATAGCCGCAGGAGTCAGTTTGACGTTAGGAACGCTGTTAGGTGTAATAGCTGGGTTCAGGGGCGGGTGGCTGGATGTCCTGATCATGAGGATAACGGATGCCATGCTGGCTTTTCCTTTCCTTCTCTTTGTGATTTTAGTGGTTTCCATTCTCAAGCCTAGCGTCACAGTAATCTACGTAGTAATTGGTGTGTTGGGCTGGGCCAAAGTCGCCCGGGTAGCTCGGGGACAGACCTTGAGTATCGCTCAGAATTCCTATGTAGAGGCCGCTAGGACGGTGGGAGCCTCTGCTTGGCATATTATTTTCTGGCACATCATCCCCAATATAGTAGGTCCGGTGGTTATCTTTGCCACCCTCCAAGTGGGTAACTATATCATTATGGAAGGTGCTCTCAGTTACATGGGTGTGGGAGTACCCCCTCCGATTCCTAGCTGGGGATCCATGATTTACACAGGCCAGCAGTATTATCAGACGGCACCTTG
>DAHVVW010000085.1 GCA_027357125.1 Clostridiales bacterium | reverse complement strand
ACCTTGCGCGGAGCTCCCGACACTCTGTACCATTGCCCCACCTGTGATCGAAATTCCTTCCTCCAGAGCTTCCGCTGTTTCATCAGCCTGGGCCGGCAGATGCTCCTTATCTTCCAAAGCTAAAACGGCGACATAACTGCCAAGGCGACGCGCTGTGCGGGCCACATCCATGGCAACACTTCCGCCGCCGATAACCACTACTTGCGGGCCTATGAAAATGCTTTCATTTTGATTGGACTTAGCCAAAAATTCCAGTCCGTTAAGGACATGCTCGTCTGCCGGAAACTGCGGCAATGCTTTCGATTTCCCGGCTCCGATGGCCAGGAAGACGGCGTCATACTCTTGTTCGAATTTCTCTAATTCATTACTTTCGAAACGGCGATCGGTCTCGATGGTTATCCCCATATCCAGCAGGCGCTTAACTTCCCCTGCCAGCACCTCTCTAGGCAGGCGGTACTGCGGGATGCCGTAGCGCAAGACTCCTCCCGCTTCTGACCTCTCCTCAAACACTGTGACTTGATACCCTTCCCGCCTTAGCTGATAGGCACAGGAAAGTCCGGCCGGACCGGCACCGATAACCAATACCCTCTGCTCTTGTTCGTTATCAGGGCCGGGCAGACTCCATCCTTCCGTTGAAGCCATGTCTCCCACATACTGCTCAAGCGCGTTAATAGCGACCGCTCCGTCATACTCACCTCTGTTGCAGGAGCCTTCACACGGATGGTGGCACACTCTGCCCGTTACTGCGGGAAATGGATTGTTCACTACTAAAGCGCGCCAGGCCTCATAGTATTTTTCAGCCTTCACCAAATGGATCCAAACCGGTATGTCCCCTTCGACCGGGCAGGCTCGATGGCAGGGGGCGGGCCTTTTCGTATGCACCGGAATAGCGCTGCGCCAAGTTCCGGTATTGAGAATATCTGTCCAGCCCGTGGTCCAAATCGGCGGGACTTCCTTAATTGCTTCCGCCATTAAACACCCCCCTTTCGCGCGCAATGCGGTAACCATCTAAGCAGGAGTTTATGTTCTCTTCCACTTTTACCGGGCTTGTTTCCCCCACGACTTTTGCTACCAAGTCAATATCCGGCTGGCCCAGAAGTCCTGTTACAGCGCCAACTAAAGCCGAATTCACAATTCTCCCCAGGCTGTTTGCCTGCGCGATAGCCATACCGTCAATCGTAAATATTTTAAACTTTCCCAGGGAAGCATAGTGCTCCGGCGTTTGGGTAGAATTTATCACCACCAGAGTTTCTTCCCCCGCACCTTTTAACAAAGCTTCATTAAGCAAGCTGGGATCGAAAACCAAAATCACATCGGGATTATCAATGTTGCAGCGCAGCCGAATGGGCTTCTCGTCCACCCTGATAAACGAACTCACGGGTGTACCACGCCTGGCCCCGCCGTAAGTGGCGTAGGCCTGGACATATTTCCCTTCACTAAAGAAGATATGGGCCAAGATCTCACCGGCTTTTTGCGCTCCTTGACCGCCTCTTCCCTGAACAATGAATTGCAGCACTTGGTATGAACACCTCCTCCACTTTCTCTGCCCAGAGGCTAAGATCCTATATGAATAGACCTAACCCTGGTACGCCGGGAATACGGCAATATCTATCCATTGCAAGATCAGTTCCACTTTCCCGCAATAAAGCAAGTTTGCCTGTGAACGGTTAAAGTTTAGTTCCCGGCAGCAGGAAAAGCCTAGTAAACAGCAGCAAGACACCCGGCTAAGTCTCAAATAGGTGTTGGGTGTTGGTACATAATGTTACCATCGCCTCCGAACCGGTCGCCCCCAAGC
Organism: Clostridiales bacterium; assembly: GCA_027357125.1. Classification (GTDB taxonomy): domain Bacteria; phylum Bacillota; class Desulfitobacteriia; order Desulfitobacteriales; family Desulfitobacteriaceae; genus Paradesulfitobacterium. Next base: position 6,157 of record DAHVVW010000085.1, on the reverse strand, counting down.
CTAAAAAGCTTCTCCAAGGCTGTAAGACACTTTGGTACATATAAATACCAGGCCTTGAACAGAAAAAGTTAATTACTAAAGAATGTTCTGTGGCGTATTGCCCGCAAACACCCTAACTGCTGGTTCAGAAATGTACCAAGCAAAGAAAACTCGGCTTGTGCCGAGCCTTAGGCGAAGGCAGAAGCCGTAGTTGCACTTGTGCCACCAGAAATTTATACTTTCTGATTGGTATAAAATAAACGGCTCAAGCTATTTAAGAATAAAAACTTGAGCCGGTAAGTGGTTTTAATTCCCTTTTTGCTCCAGGGCGGCCAGCACTTTTTCAGGAGTAAGGGGCAATTCTTTAATCCTGATTCCGACCGCATCGTAGACCGCATTGGCAATAGCGGCTGCCGTGGCGACCAACCCCGATTCCCCGACGCTCTTGGCCCCGAAAGGCCCGCTCTCAGAGGATGCTTCGACCAAGATAGTCTCTACTTCCGGCATATCTACCGCCGTCAAAATTTTATAATCTGTAAAATTAGCATTTAGCGGCTTGCCTGTCCCCGGGTGATAGCGATACTCTTCGGTGAGGGCATACCCGATTCCCTGCTGGATCGCTCCTTCGATTTGACCTTCAACCACTGCCGGGTTGATCGCTGTGCCCACATCATGCGCCGCAACTACTTTTAGAACTTCAATCACCCCAGTCTCCGTATCCACTTCAACTTCCACGAACTGGGCTGCATAAACAGGCGGGTTGCCGGGCGGTTCCTCGCTGACTGCGCCAATAATCTGATGGCCGTGGCTGCCGAAATGCGCTTTGTGAGATACTTCAGCCACTGAAATTTCGCGTTCCGGCTCTTGGCGTACCCGAATCATCCCCTCCGCAACCTCCAGGTCTGCTGCCGGAACTTCCAGGATTTCGGATGCCATCGCCAGAAGTTTCTCTTTGGCCGCAGCTGCCGCCTTTTTAACCGCGTTCCCGCCGGAATAGGCCTGGCGGCTGGCATGGCTGCCAATATCAAAACCTGCGACATCCGTATCCGCCGTTTTGGTAATGAATACATCTTCATAGTTTAGACCCAGTTCTTCTGCCGCCACTTGAGTGAGCGCAGTCCCGGCACCCTGGCCACAGTCCGAATTGCTGTAGATGAGGTTCGCTTTGCCATCTTCGTTAATCTTTACAACCGCAGCGGAGGTTTCGTGGAGCATCGGCCGCGCACCGCTCACATGCATCATATAAGCCATGCCGACACCGCGCTTTTTCGTACTGTCGGCAGTGATGCCATTTCCCTGGGCATATTCAAGGCGTTCCTGCTTATTCCTTTTCTCTCCCCAGCCTATAGCTTCGGAGGCCCGCTTAATCCCCTCGTCCAGACCGCAGCTCTCAATCACCCAACTGCTCCACATCCACACTTCCCCGGCACAGGGATGATTTTTGAGCCTGATCTCCAGGGGATCAAGCCCGAGGGCTGCAGCAATATCATCTACCTGTGATTCCACCGCAAACACTACCTGGGGATTGCCATACCCACGGAAAGCCCCACACTGGGTGCTGTTGGTATACACTGAGTAGTTGTCCACCTTAATGTTGGGGGATTTGTACATCGCCAGGAACCAACCGGCAACCGGACCCGCAAAGGAAGGAGTATGCGTGGCATAAGCCCCGCCGTCAATATAAGCTGTCATCTGGCGGGCAGTGAAAGTTCCGTCTTTTTTGATTCCTGTTTTGAGGATCATCTTAATTGGATGCCTGGATTCTGTCGCCAGGAACGACTCTTCCCGGGAATACTTAAGCATCACCGGCTTCCCCGCTTTGATGGCCAAGAGAGCGGCAATCGGTTCGTTTACTACTCCCAGGCGGCTGCCAAAAGCTCCGCCTACCGGGGGCTTAATGATACGCACTTGGCTTGTGCTCAGGCCCAGAGCGTGGGCCGTAATCCCGCGCACCAAATGCGGCATCTGAGTCGAAGTCCAAATCGTGACGCGTCCATCCATATCAGGAGCAGCCATGGCCACACCACAAGGTTCCATACTCACTTGATATACTTTCGGAACATAATAAGTGTCTTCAAAAACTATATCAGCATCAGCAAACCCTTGATCGACATCCCCAATAACTATGGGCATATGAGCCATCACGTTCTGAGGAGCAGCATGGATTAGAGGTGCATCCTCAGCCATTGCTGCTTCCATATCCATGAGAGCCGGCAAAACTTCATACTCTACCTCGATCAACTCTAAAGCCCTGTTTGCTGTTTCCTCATCTACTGCGGCTACAGCGGCGAGTCCGTCCCCGACATAACGAACTTTGTCCGTAAGAATGTATTGATCCTCCATCAAAATCGCCCCGGGGGACGGTGGAAAACCTGCGCTGTTCCAGGGAATTTTCGGTACATCTTCGAAGGTCAGAACAGCTTTAACCCCAGGCAAACTGCGCGCCTTCGTTGTGTCAATCCTGACTATCTGCGCATGGGCATATGGACTCCGCAAAACCTTGCCCACAAGCATATGAGGCAAAGTCATATCTCCCGTGAAAAGTGCCCGCCCGCTTACTTTCTCCCTGGCATCAACCCTAGGGACACGCTGCCCCACTACTGCATAACCCATTTCTCATTCCCCCCTTTCCTTATCTTCCGACCGTTTTGGCACCAAACTCTTGGCTTTGGCTTAACTTTTCTCTTAGCTCGGGGCTTTCACTTATCTGTTTACTTACGTCCATGACAGCTTCGACTATCTTGACATACCCCGTGCAGCGGCAGAGGTTACCCGCCAAAGCTTTCCTTACTTCTTCCTCAGTAGGGTTGGGGTCGCTGTCTAACAAAGCCTTAGCTGTCATGACGATTCCCGGAGTACAATACCCGCACTGAACAGCTCCATGCTCAACCAAGGCTTCTTGAATTGGATGGAGCCCTTCCAGCCCTCCTACTCCTTCAATCGTTACGATTTCCCGACCGACCGCATCGAAGGCCAACACCATACAGGAATTAACCGGCCTGCCGTCCATTAAAACCGTACAAGCTCCACATTCCCCGGCTTCACACCCTTTTTTGGTACCGGTCAGCTGCAGATCTTCCCGAATCACATCCAGCAGCATCTTCTCCGGGGAAACATAGACCTGATAGCTTTCGCCATTGACCTTAAGCACGATTTCTCTTTTCATACCTTCCCTCCCCAAGCCTGGAACAAGGCCCGTTTAACCAATACTCCCGCCATATGCTTGCGGTAGTCAGCGCTGGCACGGACATCATCAATCGGACTTGCCAACTCTTGGGCAATCTTGGCTGCCTCTTCAAACTGGGGCAACCCGCCTTCCGCCCCAGCCAGTTGCTCCTCTGCTTGCCAGGCCCTAAACGGGGTTGGGCCCACCGCACCAAGCGCAATGCGGGCCACAGCAATTTTGTCCGAACCTCTTACAGGAATAATGAGTACTGCTGTGTTAACCAGAGCAATTTCGTGACTCTTCCGTACTCCATGTTTGAGGAAAGCCCCTATTGTTCCTGGTACAGGCAAATTCAAGTCGATTCTGGTCAAGATTTCCCCTCGGTCGAGAACGTTCTGCCCCGGGCCCTTGAAAAACTCGTTCACAGCAACCTCTCGTTCCCCATTCGGCCCCGTAATTATGATTTTTGCCTGATACGCTAATAACGCAGGAGCCAGATCAGATGCCGGAGAAGATGTGCACAGGTTGCCGCCGATAGTCGCCAAGTTCCGAATCTGTGGTGTACCTAAAGCGCGAGCCGCTTGCGCCAGTACCGGGAAATGCTCATCCACCTCCGAGTTTGCCAAGAGTTCGCTAACCGTACTTAAGGCACCGATCGACATAACCTGACCATCGAACTTAACCCCGCTTAATTCCGGTATCTTTTTAAGATTTATGACCCCATGTTCCCTGAACCCAATTCTTTTGAATGTACGCACTAGATCCGTGCCCCCGGCCAAGGGAAAGGCCTTGCCTTCGAGGCCCTCCAGAATTCCTACCGCTTCCCACAAGCTCCCTGGTTCTAAGTAGTTAAAGTTTTGCAAAAGGTCACCCTCCTCTCTAATTGTCTATCCTTGGTTTCGCTTAGTTCTCCAGTCGCACTCATCTCCTTTTTACGCTCAGCATCCTGCCGCTATTAGCCTTTTACTGTGAGCAGTTCTGCCACCAGCCAGGTTCGTGTGCTCTTTATGCTTTGCAAGTTAAGTTCCCGAGATTGCTATTCCGGCAAATCGGGCACCGAACTGCCTTTTATCGGGGCTACAAAGACGAAAAACTCGCTTAAGCCGTTAAGCTTGAGCGAGTCTTCAATATGTTGACGTTCCCTATTATAATTCTTTTGGTACATGCGCTTACCACAAATATGCAGATAAGTGCCAGAAAGTTCAGAAACCTTTCTCCGGACTAGCTTTGCGCTAAGGTTCATCAATTAACCATTAGGTAACACTTTGTACCAATCATTTTCCCGCGTATACCAGCTTATACTTTTGCATCTTGCGGATAACCGTAGGATGAGAAACACCCAAGATCCGTGCTGCCTGCCTCGTGGTCGGGTAAGACTGCATCGTCTTACGCAGGAGTTCCCTTTCCAGCATCTCAATCGCCCTTTCCAGAAAAATTGGCTCGTTAACCTGGATGCTTAAGGAATCCAGTGGATGGCTCACCTGGAAAGGCAGGTGTTTAGCAGTCAAAACATTATCTTCATTGATCACAACCAAACGTTCAACTAGATTTTCCAATTCACGCACATTCCCAGGCCAGCTGTGCCTTTCAAACGCCAGCAGAATCTCTGAATCGAAGCGTTTATTGCTGCTGTATTTATGATTGAACTTCTCAAGAAAGTGTAAAGCCAGTGGGACAATATCTTCCGTGCGCTCGCGCAACGGTGGAATGTTAACCGGCACTACATTCAAACGGTAAAACAAATCAGCTCTGAAGGTTTGTTTTGACACCATTTCTTCCAAGTTACGGTTAGTGGCGGCGATTACCCGCACATTGAACTTCACCGGTTTAGTCGCGCCAATCCGGAACACTTCCTGCTGCTGCAGCACGCGCAGGAGCTTGACCTGCATGTTCATCGGAAGTTCCCCGATCTCATCAAGCAGGAGAGAGCCCCCTTCGCACATCTCAAAGATCCCTTTCTTGCCGCCGCTACGTGCGCCGGTAAAGGCTCCGTCCTCGAAGCCGAACAGTTCTGACTCTAGGAGATTCTCCGGGATCGCCCCGCAGTTTATCTGGAGAAACGGCCCCTGCACCCGTGCGCTGAACTTGTGGATGAGCTTGGCAGCATTTTCTTTGCCTACACCAGATTCCCCGGTAATTAAAACATGAGAATTCACCCCTGCAACCCTGCCGATAAGTTTAAATACTTTGTCCATAGCCGCACTGCGAAAGATAAACTCCTCATGGTCTAATAACTGCGCCCTTAATTCTTGAAGCTCATTGGCATAGCGTATGTTTTGCTTGTGCGTGCTTTCAACCTGCTCTTTCAGAACATTGAGCTCTGTCATATCTCTTATATTGCAGACAACCCGGATAACTTCCCCATTTTCATCAAAAACGGGACTGCCTGTAATCAGGATTTCCTTGCCGGTCTTGATCCGCTGCCTGATCGTCACTGGTTTTTTCTGGTTTATCACCAGCAAGGCCACAGCCTGGGAGACTGTTCCGTCTTCCTGAAGCTCCCGGACATTGCGGCCGACTCCGTTGTCATCTTTAGACAGGCCGGTAATGCGCTCATAGCTGGTGTTTACCCTAAGCAAAGTCCCATCTCCGGCAATGATCCCAATCCCATCGTAAAACGACTCCAGAATTGCTTCAAGTTCATGATTCAGTTCCCTAACATGCCCTAGCTCCGAAGCTAACGACTCCAGCTCGGATACATCCTGAAAAACCGCAATGGCACCCACGATCTGGCCATCACGGATGATGGGAGTGCGGTTAGTGACTACGGTCAAATCATCCCCCAATTGCTGCTTCTGTCCAAACTGAGCGTTCCCGCTCCGTAGAACCGCCGGCAAGCCGGAATTTGGAAGCACTTCTGTTATATTGCGCCCGATCACCTCGCGTACCGCCGTTTCCGCCGTCATGCGCACCAGGGCTTCGGGGTCCTGGACGTGGAAAAGATAGGCCCCAGCGTCCTTGATCTTCCATAATACAGAGTATTCCGCCTCGACGATGTTTTCATCGCCGGTC